>NZ_JBIWKX010000003.1:0-63930 GCF_044765885.1 Amycolatopsis sp. NPDC102389 | reverse complement strand
CGTATCCGGGCTGCTGGGCGCCGCCGTACTGGTCGTACCCGGGCTGCTGGGCGCCGCCGTAGCCCTGGTCGTAGCCGCCCTGCTGCTGGCCGCCATAACCCTGGTCGTACCCGGGCTGCTGCTGGCCAGCCTGCTGTCCGTAGCCGTATTGGCCCTGCTGCTGGCCGTACGGGTCACCCTGGTCGTATTGGCCGTAGCCGGGGGGCTGGCTCATTGCTGGGTCTCCTGCGTTGCTGGGTCGTGCCGACCGTGACGAACCTTCGGCGCCGTGGGGCTTGACGTCGGGATCGACGGACGAACGGGTCTTGAACTGTCCAGTATGCAGCGCCTCGTTGCGCTCGAGCGAAACTACGACGTCACCATAGGTGTCCCATCCGTGCTCGGCGAGGTGTTCCTTGACCGCCTCCGCCAGCACCGAGGTGACTCGACGCTCATCTCCGGCCATGCGCTCGTGATCAGCCTGCCCCAGCGACACGATGTAGTGATTGGGGGCGAGCTGTCGACCACCGGCCAGCTCACGAACGTTCTCCTCGCTCTCGCGCTCGAGCGCCACCGCCACTTCCTGCGTGACGACGTTGCCACCGAACATGCGCGCGAAGGTGTTGCCCACAAGGTTCTCGAGCCGTCTGTCAAACCGTTCGACGCGGCCCACCGGGCAACCCTCCTCACACGTGTGCTTCCCCGTCGATCCTATCCGGGTACGGCCAGTCGGACACGGCCCCCGGTGAAACCCGTGAAATCAGCCTGCTACGCTTTGCGAGCTGTCAGAGAACGAAGCACTCGGGCGAGTGGCGGAATGGCAGACGCGCACGGTTCAGGTCCGTGTGTCCGAAAGGACGTGAGGGTTCAACTCCCTCCTCGCCCACTCTTGGTTGAGGCCCCCTTCGCTAGCGCGACGGGGGCCTCTTTCGCGTTGGTCGTCGCTCGTCAGTACCCGGAGGGCCGAGCCCCCCGGACCCCCCACGGTGCGTCCGGTGGCGGTTGGTGGGGTGGTTGCGGCGGTTGGCATCGTGGTTCGGTTTTGGGGAGCTTCAGGCTCGCCTTTCATGCGTTTGTGCTGGTAGTTGCATGTGCGCAGCCGGTATATTTTCTGGTATGTTTTCATACCCGATGGTCGAGGACGTGCTGCACGACCTTGGCGACAAGGTCGTCGGTGCTCTGGTCGACGCTACGAGTGCCACGAGGGCTGACTTGGCCGAATATCGTGCCGCCTTCCCTGGCTGGGTCGCGGACAGCAGTGAACGCGGTCTTTCGAACTGGATTCACGATCGTCTCTGGGCACACCTGCGCCGGCAGCTCACCGACGTCGATTCGGTCGAACTGCTGGATCAAGGAGTCACTCGTGAAGTCACGGTCGGTCTCCGCTACCGCGCTCGTGTGAAGCGGCACACGGGCCGAGACCGTGTCAGGTCGTACGCCACGAAATCGGCACTGGCCTTCTGGGCGCAATCCGACGCTCTGGAAGGATTGGAAGAGGTTCGCCTGGGCTTCGGTTACCGCTGGGACCCCGAAGAACGCGTGATCGGCAGCACAATCGTGTCCCTGCGTGATGGGCTGGACAAAGATGCGATTTGGGCTGTCGAGGTGGATGCTGGGGCCGCCGGTACGTCGATCACCTGGACTCCCGTCGATCCGTCGCTGCCACAGATCGACTTGTACGAGGCCCTGGCCCGAGACGAGGAGGACGAAGCGACGTGAGTGGAATCGGCGATGTGCTCGAAACACTTCGCCGCGCCCGAGGACTGACGCAAGCGGACCTGTGTGCTGAGGCCGAGGTCACGCAGGCGGCGTTGTCCCGGTACGAGAACGATCAACGGATGCCTGATGACGACGTGCTGGACAGGCTCGCGCGGTCATTGGGTGTATCGAAACGCTTTTTGACCCGGGACCATGCAGTCCGGGGTGCGCTCGCCGTGGACGCGCACATGAGGCGTCAGCGAACGACCAAGGCTTCCGCGTGGCGGAAGCTCGAAGCGCGTTTGAACGCATACCGGCTGCATGTCTCCGTGTTGTTCGAGGATGTGTCGATGAGGGCGGAGCAGTCCGTACCCACGTTCGATCCCATCGACACGACGCCGGTGCAGGCGGCTCTGATGGTGCGCGCCCAATGGAGGCTGCCTGTCGGGCCGGTGCGGCATCTGGTCCGGTGGCTCGAGGCCGCCGGCTGCGTGATTCTGGAAGAAGACTTCGGCACCTCCCGTATCGACGGGCTTTCCCAGTGGATCGGCGATCACCCCGTGTTGCTGGTCAACTCGGCCGCTCCGATCGATCGCAAACGGCTGACCTTGGCTCACGAACTCGGTCATCTCGTGCTCCACAACGGGATCGCGACCGAAGATCCCGAACGAGAAGCCAACGAGTTCGCGGCCGAGTTCCTGATGCCTGAGCACGTGATCAAGCCTGATCTTCGTCCTGTGACGCTCGGGCACCTACGTGATCTGAAGCGTGTCTGGGGGGTTTCGATGCAAGCGCTCTTCGAGCGCGCGTACTCCCTCAAGCAGGTCACGGCGCCAGATCGCACGAGCTTCTACAAGTCGATGAACGCTCGCGGATGGAAGACGACGGAACCGGACGGCGAACTCTTGGCGCCGGAGCTTCCGCAACTGATCACGGCGATCGGCGACACGTTGCGGGCCAAAGGCCTCTCCGATGGGGAGATCGCCGAGTTGGCGGGTTTTTCGGAAGACTCCGCGGACAACCCGTTCGCACGGCCGACGCGTCGGCTGCAAGCGGTGTGACCGCCGCCCACGCGAGCTGAATCCGAGTGGCGGGGTGGTCACTTCCGGTAAGGTCGGCGGCTCACCGTGGGGAGGGGTGAGCGTGCACGAGCCGCATTCCGGTGGGCAAGGCCACAGTTCGAGGGATGTTCCACACCAGGTCATGGTGGTGACCCCGCACTACACGAACTACAAGGACCAGCTCCGCCGGCTCGACGAGGTCTTCTGTCCGGAGAACCGCGCGAAGGGGCCGGTCATCGCCTACGTGACCGGACCGCCCGGCAGCGGTCGCAGCACTCTTGGCCGTAAGTGGGTGAACGACCAGGGGAAGGGCGCGTTCCCCGATGGCACCTTCTACGTCGCGCTCGCGCTGTCGGCCGAGCGAGCGCAGGACGCTCTCGAAGACTTGTTGCGCGCGGTCGGATACCGGCCGGATGAAATCCCGTCCGGTCTGGAGGCGCGGTCGGCGATGTGGCGCAGCTGGAGTTACGGCAAGAAGATCGCGCTCATCATCGACAACGCCCTCCTGCCGACCGAGATCGCGCCGCTGATCCCCGGTGTGGGGCCCGCCGCTGTCCTCGTCGTGGCCAGTGGGGAGACCCGCAAGCTCCGGACCGAGTACCCGGGCGAACGTGTGCGGATCGACCCGTTGACCGACGAAGCCGCCCGGCTGCTGCTCGGCCGGATGATCGGAACGGATCGGCTCGAGGCCGAATCCGCGCCCATCGATGAGCTGATCAGCCTCTGTGCCGGGCTGGCTGGTGCGCTCACCGTGCTCGGGGGCATGCTCGACGAGGAAGCCGCCACACGGACTCTCGGCCGGATCAAGCACAAGGGCGGCGTGCTCGACGCGCTCGGGATCACCCCGATCTTCGATGCCGCGTATGACCTGCTTTCCCCGCTGTGCCAAGGCTGTTACCAGGTGCTCGGAGTCCATCCCGGAGACGGCGCGGTCGCCGCGCGCACCGTCGCGGCCGTTCTCGGCGAGAACGAGTTCGATGTCTCCGAAGCACTACAGGAGCTGACGAAGCGACACCTTGCCCAAGAGGTGGCGGAAGACCGGTACCTGATCGCGGGCGGCATCGTCCGTGATCATGCCGCGACGAAAGCGGACAGCGAACTGCCTCTGCGGATCGTCTCCGCCTATCGCGGTGCGGGACTCGCCGCCGAGGCCGCGTTGCCCAACCGTGGCTGGATGGCGGAGATCTGGCCCCAGCTCGCGGTCGAGCCGTCGGACGCCGAGGCCGCCAGAGAATGGCTCGACGTCGAGCGCGAGAACCTGGAAGCCGTGGTCGAGCTGGCTTACCGGCTGGGAAAGCACCAGTGGGTCTGCCAGTTCTGCCTGCTGTTGTGGCCTGTGCATCTCAAGGGTGAGCACTCCGGTGAGATGGTCCGCGTGAACGATCGCGGGATCGAGGCGGCCCGTGCGTGGGGCAATGACCTCGCCGCCGCCGTGATGACGTTCCAACTGGGCTTCGCCTATCGGCAGGCTTATCAAGCGGGCTTCGCGGCCCTCCGGTTCCAGGAATCGATCGACTTCGCGAGTAAGGCCGGTTCTTCCACCGCACTGGCGACGGCCATCGAGTCACTGGGGTTGGCGAAACTCGACCTCTCGGAACACACGGAGGCGGAGGCGCTGTTCCAGCAGGCGCTCGAATTGGCGACGCGGCTGGGAGAGGAGCGCCGGATCGCGCTTGCCCGCTTTCATCTGGCGAAGGTCCGTCCGCCGTCGGAGGCGCTCGAACTGCTCGACGCCGCTGAGGCCGTTCTCGGCTCCGAGCACCTCAACCAGGTCAAGATCGCCTTGTGGCGAGGCAAGAAGCTGCTGGAGGACGGGGCTTATGCGGATGCGGACGCCGTCCTGACCGAGACGCTCGCTCTGGCGACCGAGCGGTCTTACAACCGCGAACGGGCCGAAGCCGGCGAAGCGCTGGGCGACGTGTCGTTCGCGACGGACCGGCCTGCCGAGGCGCGCGCCTTCTGGGAGTCCGCGAAGGAGATCTACTACTTCTATGCCTTCACCCCGGACCACGACCGGGTCAGCGCGAAGCTCGCACAGTGACCTTCGCCGAGTAAGTTGCCGGGCCGCGCCGCAGCCGGAGTTCGCTGGGCACGGCCTCACGACCGAGCAGGGCATAGAGGACGGAGACGAACGCGGGGTCGGCGGTGTCGATCCCGAGCAGGAGACCGTCGCGGGTTTCGACCCGCCATTCGTCTTCACTCGCCCGGGTGGCCGCGAGCCGGCAGCCGGGCAACGCTCGCAGTGTCGCCGTGGTCCAGGTGTCCGGGTCGCAGGCGATTTCCGGCCGCATCACGACTTCCGCCAGCCTCAGCAGCGCGATGTCCGGCTCGTCCGTGCCGACGACCAGATGAGTGCCCGGCCTGGCGAGGGTTTCCTTCGACCGCCCGTCGACCGGGAATCGGGACAACGAGGCTGTCCCGTCGGCGGCGAAGGACACCTCGGCCGTCCACGCCCTCGGATTCGGCGGAGCGACATCCGGGACCGGAAGTGCTTTCAGCGACGGAGCGATGGATGGCGGAGATAGCGCGATCGTGGAATACCAAAGGTCGCGAAGCAGGTCCGCGGCCTTGCCCGGCACGGAGGTCGCGAGGTCGGTGATTTCCGCGTACTTCCCCGGTCGATGCGCGTCGATGACGTCGTCGAGCCGTGTCCATCGATCCAGCCGGGGCGCCGTCCGCAGGAGCAAGGCGATCGGGGAATCCGGGTGGACGGTCTCTTCCGGAGCGGAGCCGAGAATGACCGGCGTACCGAGGCAGGCGGAATAGAAGGTGACGGAGCCGTGGTCGCCGATCGTCAGATCCGCGGCGACGAGAGCCGGACGCCAGAGGTCTTCGTCTTCGAGGACCAGGACACCTGCCCGTGCGCAATCGTCGAGCCACATTTTCGTCTGCCAAGGTGAATGGCCACGAACGATATTGGGATGCGGGGCGATGGCCAGCCGGTAGGAATCGTGCGGAAGTTCGTGTGCGAGTTTCAGAACCGATGAAGTGTTCGCGCCGAGCAGCGATGAAGCGCCCCACGTCGACGAAACGACCACGAACCGTTGGTGCTTCTCCAGCCCGAACGCCTGCCGGTACGTCTCGCGAAGTGGTGTGCTCGCTCGCATTCTGTCGAGGCAGGGATCACCGGCGACGACGGCGCGTCCGGCGGCCTCGGGACAGGCGACGCGCAGCCGTTCCAGTTGTTCCTCATGGGAAAGAACGATATGGGTGGCGACGACCTCGCCGTCGTGCATCAACCAGGGGGCGGAAAGTCCGAATACGTTTCCGGTTTCCGGTTTCCGGTTTCCGGTTTCCGGTTTCCGGTTTCCGGTTTCCGGTTTCCGGTTTCCAAGAATTTATTGTAACCCATTCCGTGTGGAATGACGATGAGCGGAGCCTTTATTTCATGCAGATCGCCGCCGTAACTCGCCGAAATCGCGGAGTCGAAGCGGGTCCGGATCGCGCGGTCCCACGGCAGGGTCGTCACTCCGCGCGCCGTGAGGTACTCGGGCGTGCCGTCGGTGAAGGCGCTGGAGCCCGGGCAGGTGAAGACGATCTGGACGCGTGGGTCACCCGCGAAGAGTTCGAGGACGTCGAACAGCCGGGTCGCGGCCGTGATGTTGTGGACGACGGCGAGGACCGTCCGCTCGGTGGCGACCGTCCTCCACTGTGGAGAGAGGGGGACAGTGGGCACGAAGAGCGATGCTACCCATCGGTGAACGCCGAGCTCAGAAGCTCGCGGTGCCGTGTAGGTCACCCCGGCGGCCCGGCGGATTCGTTCCGCCGGGGCCGGGATGGGTGTGGGTCAGTTCACGCCGATGAGGTCGACGACGAAGATGAGGGTCTCGTTCGGCTTGATGACGCCGCCCGCGCCGCGTTCGCCGTAGGCCAGGTGCGGCGGGATGACCAGCTTGCGGCGGCCGCCGACCTTCATGCCGGCGACACCCTGGTCCCAGCCGGGGATGACCTGGCCGGCGCCGAGGCCGAAGCGAAGCGGTTCGCCGCGGTCCCAGGACGCGTCGAACTGGTCGCCGGTCGAGTGCGAGACGCCGACGTAGTGCACCGAGACGGTGTCGCCGGCCTTCGCCTCCTGGCCTTCGCCGACGGTGATGTCGGACTTCTCCAGGTCGGACGGCGCGGGGCCCTCCGGGCGGTCGATCTGGGGCTTCTGCAAAGACATGCCCAGGAACATACCTGCGCAGGTCCTGGGCTCGCAGGGCGAGTGTTCCGCCGAACGGTGGCAAGAACGCGAATAGTCTTCACAAATTTGGATACCCGTGGGTAGTGTGCGCCTCGTCACTCTCCGACGACGGAGGTCTTTCATGCGACGAGGCATACGGGTCTTGACGACGCTGGCGGGGCTGACGCTGGTGGCGGGCACCGTTCCGGCACTGCAGGCGAACGCCGCGGAAGCGCCACAGAACTCGGTGGTGGCGGCCGCGCTCGACGACTACTGCGGCGGCCAGTGCGGTGACATCCTCCCGCCCGGCACCAAGGGGAACGCCACCCTCGCCGAGATCCTGGCGCACAAGGCGCTGGGCACCCGGCCCGCGCATTCGGCCGATCAGCTCGGCAAGTACGCCTCGCTCGCCGACGGCTACAAGACGCTGACCACGGACAAGATCAACCAGTTCTTCAACGACGCCTCGTTCGGCGTGCCGTCCGGGCAGGTCGAGAGCACCATCAAACCGCGTTCGGACGTGACGATCACCCGCGACAAGGGGATCGGCGTGCCCCGGATCGTCGGCACGACGCGGCCGGGCACGATGTACGGCGCCGGGTACGCCGCCGCGCAGGACCGCCTGTGGCTGATGGACATCATGCGCCGCGTCGGCCGCGGCCAGCTGACCTCGTACGCCGGTGGCGCGCAGGGCAACCGCGAACTCGAGCAGAGTTTCTTCAGCTCGGCGCCGTACACCGAACAGGAACTGCAGAAGCAGATCGACAACGCCGCGGCCAGTGGCCCGCGCGGCGCGCAGGGCAAGGCCGACGCCGAGGCCTACGTGCAGGGCGTCAACAAGTACATCTCCGACGCGCACAGCGGCCGCTACTTCCCCGGCGAGTACGTGCTCACCGGGCACGTCGACGCGATCACGAACGCCGGGACCATCGAGCCGTTCAAGCTCACCGACCTCGTCGTGCTCGCCGCCGTCGTCGGGGCGCAGTTCGGCGCCGGTGGTGGCGGTGAGGTGCAGAACGCCATCGCGAAGATGGCGATGCAGGAGAAGTACGGCCTCGAACAAGGCGACAAGGTCTGGAAGAGCCTGCGGTCCGAGGACGATCCCGAGACCGTCAAGACTCTCCACAATGGACAGACGTTCGACTACGGCAAGGCGCCGTCGAACCCGCAGGGCGCGGCGATGCCGGACAAGGGTTCGGTCACCGGGCAGCAGCTGGTCTTCGACCCGACCGGTTCCGCCGGGACGGCGACGCCCGCCAAGGTGGACGTTCCCGCGCCCGAGGACCAGAAGGCCGTCCGCGGCATCTTCGACGACGGCGTCCTGCCGGGGAACCTGCTGTCGGAGAAGCACGGCATGTCCAACGCGCTGGTGGTCTCCGGCGCCAAGACCGCGAGCGGTCACCCGGTCGCCGTCTTCGGCCCGCAGGCCGGCTACTTCGCGCCGCAACTGCTGATGCTGCAGGAACTCCAGGGCCCCGGCATCAGCGCGCGCGGCGCCTCGTTCGCGGGCATCAGCATGTACGTGCTGCTCGGCCGCGGCAAGGACTACTCGTGGAGCGCGACCTCGGCGTCGCAGGACATCACCGACACCTATGCCGTCGAACTGTGCGAGCAGAACGGTTCCGCGCCGACGAAGAACTCGAACTTCTACCGGTTCCGCGGCCAGTGCCTGCCGTTCGAGATCGTCGAACGCAAGAACGCGTGGAAGCCCACGATCGCCGACGGCACGGCCGAGGGTTCGTACACGCTGCGCAGCTTCCGCACCAAGTACGGGCCGGTGACGAGCCGGGCGCTGGTCGGCGGCAAGCCGGTGGCGTACGCGTCGCTGCGGTCGACCTTCCAGCACGAGATCGACACGATCATCGGTTTCCAGAAGTTCAACGATCCGGACGCGATCAAATCCGCGCAGGACTTCCAGGCCGCGGCGGTCGACGTCAACCAGACCTACAACTGGTTCTACGCCGACTCGCGGGACGTCGCGTACTTCAACTCCGGCTCGAACCCGGTCCGCAATCCGAACGTCGACCCGGCCATGCCGGTGAAGGCCGACGCCGGATTCGACTGGCAGGGCTGGAATCCCGACGGCAACCTCGCGAACTACACGCCGTCGTCGCAGCATCCGCAGTCGATCAACCAGGACTACTACATCAGCTGGAACAACGCGCAGACCAACGGTTACGCGGCCAGTGGCGCGGACAAGAGTTCCGTGCACCGCGGCGATCTGATCGACGCGCGGGTCAAGAAGATGGTCGCCAGCGGCACCAAGGTGACGCGGGTGAACCTCACGCAGGCGATGGAGGAGGCGGCGCTGGCCGATCTTCGCGCGGAGAAGGTGCTGCCGGAACTGTTCAAGGTGATCGACAAGGCGCCGGTGACCGGTCCGGCCGCGGACGCGGTGGCGAAGCTGAAGACCTGGCTCGCCGCGGGCGGTCTGCGCTCGGAGACTTCGCCGGGCAGCAAGGCCTACGCCAACGCCGACGCGATCCGCATCATGGACGCCTGGTGGCCGCTGCTGGTCAACGCCCAGTTCAAACCCGGCATGGGTGACGCCGCCTACGCCGCCATGGTCGGGGTGCTGAAGATCAACGAGTCGCCGTCCGGCTGGCAGAACGAGGTTCCCGGCAAGCACGTGGGCCAGGCGCACGCGGGTTCGTCGTACCAGGCGGGCTGGTGGGGCTACGTGCACAAGGACATCCGCTCGGTCCTCGGGCAGAACGTCGCCGGCCCGCTGCCCGTGAAGTACTGCGGTGGCGGCGACGTCAACGCCTGCCGCCAGGTGCTGCTCGACTCGCTGACCCAGGCGGCCGCGCAGCCCGCGAACACCGTGTATCCCGGTGACGGCGACTGCGCCGCGGGCGACCAGTGGTGTGCCGACACGATCATCCACCGCGCGCTCGGCGGGATCACGCAGGACAAGATGAGCACCCAGAACCGGCCGACCTTCCAGCAGGTCGTGGAGTTCCCGGCGAAACGCGGCGACAACATCGCCAACCTCGCCACCGGCCGCTCGGTGAGCGCGACCAGCCACGAGACCGGCTGGTACAACTCGCCGCCGTCCAACGCGATCGACGTGAACCTGTCGACGCGCTGGGCGAGCGACTGGAGCGACAACCAGTCGATCACCGTCGATCTCGGTTCGGTGCAGCGCGTTTCCCGCGTGGTCCTGAAGTGGGAATCCGCGTACGGCAAGGCGTACAAGGTGCAGGTCTCGGCCGACGGGACGAACTGGCGGGATGCCGCGTCCATAGTGGACGGAGACGGCGGGACCGACAACGTCGCCTTCGAGGCGGTGGACGGCCGTTATGTCCGGATGGCCGGGCTCCACCGCGGCACGAAGTACGGCTACTCCCTCTACGAGTTCGAGGTGTACGCCCACTAGCGACGGCACGGTTTACGGTGGCGGGGTGGACACGAACGACTGGTCACCCCGCACCCTCGCCGTCGCCGCCGGACGCCCGGAGGGCCCCGGCGAGCCGCTGAACGTCCCGATCGTCGCGGCGAGCACCTTCGACGCCGGCGCCGACCGCGCGTACTCGCGCCAGGACGGCACCCCGACCTGGGAGGCCCTCGAAGCCGCGATCGGCGCGCTCGAAGGCGGGCACGCCACGGCGTTCGCCTCGGGGATCGCGACGCTCAGCGCGGTCGTCGACACCTTGAAGGTCGGGGCGAAGGTCTGTGTGCCGACGTTCTCCTACGCCGGGTCGCGCGGCCTGCTCGCGCACGCGCACGGCACCGGCCGACTGGTGGTGACCGAGATCGAGCCGGAGGACACGGCCGCCTGGGTCGCCGCGGCGGACGCCGACCTGCTCTGGCTCGAATCGCCGACCAACCCGACGCTCGACGTCATCGACATCGAGACGATCGCCGCCGCCGCGAACGGGCTGGTCGCCGTGGACAACACGTTCGCCACCCCGCTCGGGCAGCGGCCGCTGGAGCTCGGCGCCGACATCGTCGTGCACAGCGCGACGAAACTCATCGGCGGTCACAGTGACCTTCTGCTCGGCCTCACCATCGCGGCCGACGAAGGCATCGCGCAAGGCCTGCGCGACGCGCGCACCAGGCTGGGGGCGACACCGGGCGCGCTCGAAGCGTGGCTGGCCCTGCGCGGGCTGCGGACCCTGCCGGTCCGGCTGGCCGAGCAGACGCGCACGGCCGCGCTGCTGGCGGCGCGGCTGCTCGACCACCCCGCGATCACCCGGGTGCGTTATCCCGGCTCCGGCACGATGATCGCGTTCGAACTCCCGGACGCCGAGACCGCGGACAAGGTCATCGGGTCGCTGCGGCTGATCCGCGCCGCCACCAGCCTCGGCGGGGTCGAGAGCCTGGTCGAGCGACGGGCCTGGATGGCGGGCGACGCCCACGTGCCCGCCGGGCTGGTCAGGTTCAGCGTCGGACTCGAAGACCCGGAAGATCTCTGGACGGATCTGGCCACCGCGCTCGGCTAGCTTGGGCACGTGGACGAGACGAAACCGCCTCGGCGGCTCGGGCAATGGCTGTGGGGCCTGTTCTGGCTCCTGGTGCTCGGCTTTCTCGCGATCGTCGCGGCGGGCCTGCTGGCCGAACTCGCGGCGACGCCCTGCCCGGGTGACGGGGTCTGGGCCTGCGACGCGGAGAACCGGACTCTCGCCACCTTCATCCCCGGGATCGGGTTCGGCCTCGGCCTCCTGATCGCGGGGGTGGGCGGCGGCCGGGCGGTGCGGAAGCGGACGTCGCCGAAGCCGTGGCTGTTCGTCGCGGGCCTCGTCGGCGTGCTGTCGCTCGCCGTGTCCTTGTTCCTGGTGTTCTGATCGTGACCTGAGAGGCGGGGAGAAATACTTCCGGGATGGGGTCCGTTCGGGCCGTCCGGGTGTTAACGTTCCCTCGTCGCCGCGGGGTTTTCCCTTTCGCGGAGCGACTTTCAGGCCCTTGTATCGAGTGAGGCCACCTCCGCGTTACCCGCTTTCACGGTGGTTCTTGTCACCGTCCATTCACTACGGTCGACCGGCGGTTTTCCGGCAGTATCGCGCTGTCACCCGAACGTGGGATTCCGTTGGGTGGTCGCACGGTGGGGGTCACCGTGCGTTGCGATTCTTTGCCACTGGGAGATCATTTTGAAGAAGACGTTGGGCCGCCTCGCGGGCGCGGTGCTGGCCGGCGCCGTCCTTTCGCTGGCCGTGACGCCGGCCGCGATGGCGCAGACCGAAACGACGACCACGCCTCCCGCTCCGACGAGCGAGGCGCCCAGCACGGCGCCTTCGCCCTCGTGGTCCGGCGGTCCGGTCAGCAACCCGCCCTCGTGGTCGGGCGGCAAGGTGACGTCGGTTCCGCCGTCGTCCGAGACCAGTGCCCCGACCTCGACCAGCGGCACGCCCACTTCCGGCAAGCCGTCGACCTCCACCTCGGAGAAGCCGACCACCACCACCCCGCCGAAGCCGGAGCTGAACGTCGGCGCCGGGTACGTCGAGGGCAACGAGGGTGCGCTGGCGATCCTCTGCGGTTCGGAGCCCACCGGCGTCACCGCGCCGGACTTCACCATCGTCGACTCGTTCCAGGACGGTGGCGACGCCTACCTGTGGATCTACGTCATCGAGGCCAAGCCCGGCTTCAAGGGCACCTCGAGCACCTTCACCTGGACCTGCGACGGCAAGCCGGGCAAGGGTGACATCGAGATCGAGGGCACGGTCGGCGGCGGCGCGACCGCACCGGGCACCAAGCCGGCGAAGCAGGTCAAGCTGAAGCCCAAGGGCGGCGTCGAGACCGGTTTCGGCGCCACCGCGGCCTGATCCGATGAAGCTTCTGACGCAGGGCGGCCGCCTGGTCGCGGCCGCCCTTGTGCTTTCCCTCGCGCTGACGGGATGTGGCACCGACGAACCCGCCCCGCCCGCCGCGGCGGCACCGTCGGAATCGGCTCCGCCGGTGGTGAAGCCGTACAACGGGACCCGTCCGACGAACGTGAAGATCCCCAAGATCGGCGCGGAATCGAGTCTGGTCACGGTCGCGATCGGCAAGGACGGCAAGATGTCCGTCCCGTCGGCGAAGAACCCGATGCAGGCCGCCTGGTACCGGCTTTCGCCGGTCCCCGGCGACATCGGCCCGTCGATCCTGCTCGGCCACGTCGACGGCAACAAGCAGCCGGGCGTCTTCTACAAGCTCAAGGACGTGAACCCCGGTGACGAGGTGCTCGTCGAGCGCAGTGACGGCAAAAGCCTGAAGTTCGTGGTCGAGAAGAAGGACCAGGTCCCCAAGGACCAGTTCCCCGAGGAAGCGGTCTACGGCAACACGGACAAGGCGCAGCTGCGGCTGATCACCTGTGGCGGTGTCTTCGACAAGGAAGAGCACAGCTACAAGGACAACATCGTCGTCTACGCGAATCTGGTCGCCTGACGAACGCGTCCTTCACCGCATGCGATGCGGTGAAGGACGCGTTCAGCCCACCCCGGCGGCCGGGAACGGGAACCCGCCCGGAGCCGCCGCCTCGGTGTCGACCCACTTCCGCATCCCCGCGTCACAGGCCGCGTAACCCCAGTTGATCAACCGCTCCTGCAGCACTTCCGGCAGTTTCGTCAGGCGCGTCGGGGTTTCCGCCAGCTCGTGGGTGCGATCGACGGGCGCCGCCAGCGAATCTTCGAGCTGGAAATTCGCGAGATCGACGTAGGACCCCCAGTAGGCGCCCGTGAAATCCTTCTCCACATAGGACTTCAGCAGCGCGCCGCGCCGCAGCTCGCGCACCTGGTTGTCGATCACGTCGAGGACGCGCAGCAGCTGCCGCCCCCAGTCGCGTTTGACGTTCCGCGTGACCTTCATCCGCTTGCCCGCGTCGCTCACCAGCACCGTCGCGTGCCCTTCGACCGGGTCCAGGCCGAGGTTGTCGTAGACGCCGGCGTCGCTCAGCACGATCTTGCGTTTCCGCTCGGCGGAATGCGGATCCTGGATCACCACGGGCGAAAGCATCGGCGGGAACGCCGAAGACGCGGCCACCGCGGTCGCGAGCGGGATGTTCCCGTGCGGGCCGTTCTGCCGGAAGAACCACCACTGCGCGCCGTCCTGGAGGTTCGTCGCGGTGAAGACGAACTGCGGGCCCGTGGGGTCGATGTCCTTCAGGCAGCAGTCGCCGAACAGGTGTTTCGCGTACACCCGCGCGAGTTCCTCGCCGGCGCTCCGCCACGGAACGGCCATGGCGAGCAAGGTGACCGGGATGTCGAGCCGTTTGCGTGCCAGGTTCCGGACCGGCGCGACGACCTCGTCGTAGAAGTTGTCCGCGACACCGTTTTCGAACCTCAGGTCCGACCAAGCGTGCGCGAGCACGCCCGCAGCGATCGAGCCGCCCGAAACACTGGAGAACGTCGAGATCTTCGACAGCCAGCCGAGTTCGTTGAGCCGCCACAGGGCTCCGGTGTGGAACAACATCGCGCGGTAGCCGCCGCCGGACAGCGCGAGACCGACGCCTTGGCGGGTTGTCGAAGGCTTGTTGGTATCCCCCACCCGAGCGAGTGTAGGGGTGGGTCAAGCGAGCAGTGGCTGTAAGAGCCGGCGTTGCTCTTCGGGGACGTACTCGGCGTAGTTGTCGTAGAGCGCCTGCTTGGCCAGCCGCGACGCGCGTTCGCCGTCGGAATCCCGGATCGCGCCGAGCACCTCTTCGTGATGTGCCAGCCAGTTGCGCATCAACGCCGTCCGGTCGTCGGCATGCTCCAGTTTGTCCTCGATGAGTTCCAGTACGACGCCGCGGACGACCTCGCCGCTGATCACCAGCAGCGGATTCCCGGTGGCACGGGCGATCGCCTCGTGGAACGCGACATCCGCGTGGCTGAACTCGTCGAATCCCTGGGAGACCGCCGCCCGCATCGCTTCCAGTGCCGCGTTCAGCTCGGCGAGATGGTCTTCGGTCCTGAGCTGCGCGGCGAGCAGATGTGCGGAACCGTCGAGCACCATGCGGAACTGCAGGAGTTCGGACAACCCGAGATGGTCGGCCCGCGCCAGCCGGTGCATCGACCGGTGCAACGCGGCGGGGGAGGCGGCCAGAACCTCGGGCCCGCGCGGATCCCCGGGCCGCGAGCGGATCATTTCCGCGGCTTGCAGCACCCGCAGCGCCTCGCGCACGGTCGAGCGGCCGACGTCGAACTGGACCATCAGCTCGCGTTCGCTCGGCAGCCGGTCACCCGGTTTGATCCGGCCGCTGAACACGGCTTCCTCGATCTGTTCGACGACACGCTGGTACGCGCGGACAGGGGAGACCGGCTCGAATTCCATCTTGACCCTGCCGTCTCGTCTGGTTTACTGGTCAGACCAGTCTACCGGTCAGGGGGCAGGATGAAAGCCCGGATCCAAGCGGCGGCACTCGCACTGCTGCTGGTGACGTCCGGCTGCTCCGCCGGATCGAGTGCCACGGTGGCCAAGGATCCCGGCACGTTAGCCATCGGGTACACCGCCGAACCCGCGAACTTCGACTTCACCCGCACGGATGGCGCCGCCATTCCGCAGGCGTTGCTCTACAACGTCTACGAGGGCCTGGTGAAACTCGACGCGGACGCGAAGATCGTGCCGCTGCTGGCCGAATCGTGGACGGTCTCGGAAGATCGCAAGACCTACGACTTCAAGCTCCGTAAGGACGCGAAGTTCAGCAACGGGGCACCGTTCACCGCCGAGGACGTCAAGTTCTCGCTGATGCGCGTGAAGAGCGACTGGACCGTGTCGATCAAGTCCACAATGGACGTCGTCGACCGGGTCGACGTCGTGGCGCCGGACCACGCGCGGGTCGTGCTCACGAAACCCAGCAACGGCTGGCTGTTCAGCCTCACGAGCCGTCTCGGCGCGATGTTCAGCCCGACGGGAGTCGCGGATCTGGCGAACAAACCGGTCGGCACGGGGCCGTACACGGTGTCCTCGCGACGGCGCGGCGATTCGATCGTGCTCAAGGAGAATCCCGCCTACTGGGGCCGGAAACCGGCCTACTCGACGGTGGTCCTCAAGTACATCAAGGATCCGACGGCGCTCAACAACGCCTTGCTCAGCAACGGGATCGACGTCATCTCCGCGATCACCGTGCCGGATTCGATCCCGCAGTTCCAGAGCGACGACCGGTTCACCGTCGTCGAAGGCACGACCAACAGCGAGGTCACGCTCGCGTTCAACAACGCGCGCCCACCGCTGAACGACGTCCGGGTACGAAAAGCGCTGTCGTACGCGATCGACCGGAAAGCGTTGCTGGACACGGCTTGGGCAGGCCGCGGCACGCTCATCGGCAGCATGGTCCCGCCGACGGATCCTTGGTACGAGGACCTGTCGAACGCGTATCCGTTCGATCCGGCGAAGGCGAAAGCGCTGCTCGCCGAAGCGGGGCAACCGAATCCGAAGCTGCGGCTGCGGATCCCGAACCTGCCGTACGCGGTGTCGGCCGCGCAGGTGGTCGCCTCGCAACTGGCGGACGTCGGGGTCACGGTGACGATCGAGCCGCTGGACTTCCCGGCGGTGTGGCTCAAGCAGGTCTTCACCGACCACGACTACGACCTGTCGATCATCCAGCACGTCGAAGCGCGCGACATCGTCACCTTCGGCAGGCCGAAGTACTACTGGGGTTACGACGGCAAACCCGTCCAGCAGAACCTGGCGAAGGCCGACGCCGGAACGCCCCAGGAGCAGATCGACGCGATGCGCCAGGTCGCGCGGCGGCTGTCCGAAGACGCCGCCGCGGACTGGCTCTTCCTGTTCCCCAACGTGATCGTGGCGAAGAACAAGGTGACCGGGTTCGTCCGCAACCAGGTCAGCGAGTCCTTCGATCTCACGGGATTGGCGCCGCGATGACGGTCAAGGTGCTCCGCAGACTCGGGATTCTCGTGGCCAGCGTGCTGGTCGCGTCCATCGTGGTGTTCCTGTTCATGGCGGTGCTGCCGGGTGATCCGGCGCAGGTCGCGCTCGGCGTCAACGCGACCCCGGAACTGGTCGCGAAGACCCGCGCCGAATTCGGCATCGACAGGCCGCTCGTGACGCAGTACTTCGACTGGATCGGCGGCGTCCTGCACGGCGACTTCGGCCGCTCGTACGTCACCCGCGAAGAGATCGGCCCGGCGCTGACCGACCGGCTCGGCGTCACGTTGTGGCTGGTCGGGGCCGGGATGCTGGTGGCGCTGGTGATCGCCGTCCCGGCCGGGACGTTCGCCGCGGTGCGGCACCGGAAGGCCGACGGCACCGCGCTTTCCGGGCTGTCGCAGATCGGCGTCGCGATCCCCGCGTTCCTCGCCGGCATCATCCTGGTGCAGATCTTCGCGGTGCAGTTGCGCTGGCTGCCCTCCGGCGGCTGGACACCACCGGTGCAGGACCCCGGCGAATTCCTCCGCGGTCTCGTCCTCCCCGCTCTGTCGCTGGGGCTCGTGCAGGGCGCCGTGCTCACGCGGTATGTCCGGTCCGCGGTGCTCGACACGCTCGGACAGGACTATCTGCGCACAGCACGGTCCAAGGGGCTCCGCCCGTTCCCGGCGCTGTTCCGCCACGGTCTGCGCAACGCCGCCGTGCCGGTGGTGACGGTGCTCGGCCTGCAGCTGGCGACGCTGCTCATCGGCGCCGTCGTCGTCGAGCGCGTGTTCGTCCTGCCGGGGCTGGGCAGCATGCTGCTGGACTCGGTGGCGTCGCGGGATCTGTTGTCCGTGCAGGGGATCGTGCTGGTCCTGGTGGTCGGCGTGCTGCTGGTGAACTTCGTGGTCGACGTCCTGTACACGGTGCTCGACCCGAGATTGCGGGGGTCCTGATGCGTAGCCGCAGTCTCGTGCTCGGCGGCGTGCTCATCGCGCTGATCGTGCTCGCCGCGCTGCTTTCGTTCGTGTGGACGCCGTTCGACCCGGTGAAGGTCGACGCGGCCAACCGGCTGCACGACTTCAGCGGTTCGAACCCGCTCGGCACCGACAGCTTCGGCCGCGACGTGCTGAGCCAGCTCATGGTCGGCGCGCGGACGACGCTGTACGTCGGCGTGGTCGCGGTCGGGATCGCCGCGCTGATCGGGACGCCGCTGGGGATCCTCGCCGGGATGTCGTCGCGATGGCTCGGCGAGTTCGTCATGCGCGTCAACGATCTCGTGCTCGCGTTCCCCGCGTTGCTGCTGGCGATCATGTTCGGCGCGGTGTTCGGGGCCGACACGCTGACGGCGATGGTGGCGATCGGCATCGCGACCATCCCGTCGTTCGCGCGGATCGCGCGGTCGGGGACGCTGCAGGTGATGAGCAGCGAGTTCGTGCTGGCCGCGCGGTCGGCAGGACGCTCCCGGCTGAACATCGCGGCGCGCCACGTGCTGCCGAACATCTCCGGGCTGCTGATCGTGCAGGCGTCGGTGTCGTTCGCGATCGCCGTGCTAGCGGAAGCGGCGTTGTCGTTCCTCGGCTTCGGCACGCGGCCGCCGACGCCGTCGTGGGGCCGGATGCTGCAGGAATCCCAGGTGTTCCTGACCCTGCACCCGCGGCTCGCGCTCGTGCCCGGTGTCGCGATCGCCATCGCCGTCCTCGGTTTCAACCTGCTCGGTGACGGCCTCCGCGATCGCCTCGACCCCCGATTGGCGGCGCGGTTATGACACTCGAAGTCCAAGGCCTCGGCATCTCCGGGCTGGTCCGAGACGTCTCGTTCGCCATCGCGCGCGGTGAGCGTGTCGGACTGATCGGCGAGTCGGGTTCCGGGAAGTCGTTGACGGCGCTGTCGATCATGGGGCTGCTGCCCGAAGAACTCGCCGCGTCCGGATCGGTGAAACTCGACGGCCGCGAGTTGCTGGGCGCGCCGGAGCGAGAACTGTCACGGCTGCGCGGCAACGAACTCTCGATGGTGTTCCAGGAGCCGATGACCGCGCTGAACCCGGCGATGCGGATCGGCGCGCAGGTGGCCGAGCCGATGCGGATCCACCGAAACGTCAGGAAGGATCCCGAGGCTTTGCTGGCCTCCGTCGGGCTGCCTGGGGTCGCTCGCGCGTATCCGCATCAACTGTCCGGCGGGCAGCGGCAACGGGTCGTCCTCGCGATCGCGCTGGCCAACGACCCGAAGCTGCTGATCTGCGACGAGCCGACGACGGCGCTCGACGTCACCGTGCAGGCGCAGATCCTGGAACTGATCCTTGAGGGCGTGCGGGAGCGGGAGAGCGCGCTGCTGTTCATCACGCACGATCTCGCCGTCGTGGCGTCGGTGTGCGAGCGGGTGCTGGTGATGCTCGACGGCGAGATCGTCGAATCCGGCACCACGCGCGACGTCCTCACCGCGCCACAGCACGAGTACACGAAGAAGCTGTTGGCCGCTTCGGATCTGGAGGCGAGCCGATGATGATCTCGGTGCGGGACCTGGAACGCCGGTACACGCGGCGCGATGTGCACGCCCTGCGCGGTGTCTCGTTCGACGTCGAGGCCGGTCAGCGGTTCGGGATCGTCGGCGAATCGGGTTCGGGAAAGTCCACTTTGGTCAGATTGCTGGCCGCGCTGGACAAGCCGACGGCGGGCAGCGTCTCGTTCCAGGGCAAGCGCGTCGACACGCTGCCGGAACGCAAACTCGGCTTCCTGCGGTCGGAACTGCAGATCGTCTTCCAGGATCCGATGGGTTCGCTCGATCCGCGGATGCGGGTGCGCGACATCATCTCCGAACCGTTGGGCCGCCGGGATCCTGCCCGGGTCTCGGAGTTGCTGAAGGCCGTCGGCCTGCCTTCGGATGCCGCGGGACGGTATCCGCACCAGTTCTCCGGCGGGCAACGGCAGCGCATCTCGATCGCGCGGGCGCTCGCGCCGAATCCGAGCGTCCTCATCGCGGACGAGCCGGTCAGCGCGCTCGACGTGTCGGTGCGAAAGCAGATCCTCGACCTGCTCGCGTCGCTGGTGGAGATGTACTCGCTGACGCTGGTCTTCGTCTCGCACGACCTCGGCGTGGTGCGGCACGTCTGCGACCGGGTCGCGGTGATGCGGCGCGGCGAGATCGTCGAGATCGGCGACGTCGACCAGGTCTACGACGCGCCGGAACACGAGTACACCAGGGAACTGCTGGCGGCCGCGCCGAATCTGCGGGCCGAGCTGGCGCGGTTGCGGGGAGGGGACGATGGCTGAATACCCGGAAGGACTGCCGATCGGTGACGGCTGGATGTCCACTGTGGACACCGCGCCGGTGAACTTCCCGTACGACGGGAGCGAGATCGGCCGGGCGCCGGTCGGGACGCCGGAGCTGGCCACGCGCGCGATCGACGAGGCGGTCGCGGTGTTCAATCAGGTCGCGGCCCTGCCGTCGCGTACCCGGCGCTCGCTTCTGAACGACGTCGCCACCGCTCTGGAGGCCCGGCGCTCCGAGTTCGAGCAGCTGCTTGTCCTGGAGACGGGCAAGCCGCTCGTCGATTGCCGGGTAGAGGTCGCGCGCACGATCGTCACCTGGCAGGCCGCCGCCGAGGAGGTCTCGCGGCTGCACGGCGAGACCGTCCCGCTCGACCTGCTGCCGTCCGGCGACGGGCTGGTCGGGTTCTGGAAACGCAAGCCGATCGGTGTCGTGGTCGGCATCGCCGGGTTCAACTATCCGCTGCTCCTGGCGTCGCACAAGATCGCGCCCGCCATCGCCGCGGGCTGCCCGGTGGTGGTGAAACCCGCGCCGCAGACCCCGCTGGCGACGTTGTGGCTCGTGCATCTGGTGCGCTCGCTGACCGAGCTGCCCGCGATGGTCCAGCTGGTCACCGGGGACGCGGCCGTCGGCTCGGCGCTGGTCACGGACAGGCGCGTCGGCGCGGTGTCGTTCACCGGGTCCGCGCTGGTCGGGCACCGGATCGCGCGCGACGCCGCGCCCACGAAGACGTTGCTGGAGCTGGGCTCCAACGCGGCTTTGGTGGTCGCGGAGGACGCGGACCTCGACGCGGCCGCGGACGCCGTGCTGCGCGGCGGGTTCTACGCGTCCGGACAGGCCTGCATCTCGGTGCAACGCGTACTGGTCGTCGACGCCGTCGCCGAGGAATTCACCGAACGGGTGCTCGCGCGGCTCGGCGAGGTCGTCACCGGTGATCCGCGAGACGAGAAGACGCGAGTCTCGGCGCTGATCGATCCGGGATCCACGCAGCGCGTTCAGGAATGGGTCGACAAAGCGACTTCGGCGGGTGCTCGCCTGGTCGGAGGCGGTGTGGAGGGCACGGTCATCCGGCCGACCGTGCTGCTCGACGTGTCCGACGGCCTCGAATGCTGGGACGAGGAGATCTTCGGCCCGGTGGTCTGCGTCCGCACCGTGTCCTCTGTGGACGAAGCGTTCGACGCGGTCAACGCGTCGCGCTACGGGCTGCACGCCTCGGTGTTCAGTACGTCCTTGAAGACGGCGTTCCGCGCGCTCGACGAGCTCGAAGTCGGCGGTGTGGTGGTCAACGAGGTACCCGGTTTCCGGTCCGACACCATGCCGTACGGCGGCGTGAAGGACTCCGGGATCGGGCGGGAAGGGCCGCGGTTCGCGGTCGAAGAACTGACCGTGACCAGGATGGCGGTGCTGCGCCCGTGACGTATGAAAACCTGTTCCGGCTCGACGGGAAGCGGGCCGTCGTCCTCGGCGGCGGCAGCGGGATCGGCCGCGAATCCGCGAAGGCACTGGCCGCCCACGGCGCCGAAGTGATCGTCGCGGACCGCGATGTCGCCGCCGCCAAGGAAACCGGCGTTGGTGAGGCGTACGAGATCGACCTGCTCTCGGAAGGCGCGGCCGCGCGAGCGGCGGAGGAACTCGGCGAGATCGACGTCGTCGTGCTGACCGCCGCCACCAACGTGCGCAAACGGCTTCTCGAGTACTCGCGCGAGGAATTCGACCGGGTGATCGCGCTGAACCTCGGCGCGACCTTCGAGGTCGTCCGCGCGTTCGGCGCCGGGATGGTCGAGCGCGGGCGGGGGAGCATCGTCGGGTTCTCGTCGATCCGCGGCACCACCGTCGAGCCCGGCCAAGGCCCGTACGCGGCGACGAAAGCCGGGCTGGTGCAGCTGTTCCGCACGGCCGCGGCGGAGTTCGGCCCGGCGGGGGTGCGGGTCAACGCGATCGCGCCCGGCGTCGTCGAAACCCCGCTGACCGCGCAGATCAAGGCGAATCCGGCCTGGTACGACGCGTACGCGACCAAGGGCGCGCTCGGCCGATGGGCGCGTCCGGACGAACTCGCGGGCGCCGTCGTCTACCTGGCGTCGGACGCGTCGTCGTTCGTCACCGGGTCCGTGCTGGCGGTGGACGGCGGCTGGACCGCGGTCGACGGCCGCTTCGAACCGCCCGCGACGTGAGGAGCCCTGCTGTGCCGGAATTGCCCGACCTGACCGCCGTCGAACTGGTCGCCCAGTACCGCGCGAAGACGCTGTCGCCGGTCGAGGTCACCGAAGCGGTCCTCGCCCGCGTCGAGGCGCGTGAACCCGAGTTGCACGCGCTCTACGCGTACGACCCGAGCGGCGCGCGCGGAGACGCGAAAGCGTCCGAAAGCCGATGGCACGCTGGCGAACCGCTCGGCCCGATCGATGGTGTTCCCTTGACGCTCAAGGAGAACATCGCGACCCGCGGCACCCCGGTCCCGCTCGGCACGGCCGCCACGTCGCTGACACCCGCGCTCGAAGACGCCCCGGCGGGCGCTCGCGTGCGCGAGTCCGGCGGGGTCCTGCTGGGCAAGACGACCATGCCGGACTACGGGATGCTGACGTCCGGGCTGTCGAGTTTCCACACCGCGTCGCGGAATCCGTGGGACACCACGCGTACGCCCGGCGGCTCCAGCGCCGGTGCCGGTTCGGCGGCCGCCG
Source organism: Amycolatopsis sp. NPDC102389 (assembly GCF_044765885.1). Taxonomy (NCBI): domain Bacteria; kingdom Bacillati; phylum Actinomycetota; class Actinomycetes; order Pseudonocardiales; family Pseudonocardiaceae; genus Amycolatopsis; species Amycolatopsis sp. NPDC102389. Next base: position 41,326 of record NZ_JBIWKX010000003.1, on the reverse strand, counting down.
CCGGCTACGGCCCGCTGCACGTCGGCACGGACATCGGCGGCTCGATCCGGCTGCCCGCCGGCTGGTGCGGCCTGGTCGGGCTGAAGCCGAGTTTCGGCCGGGTGCCGGTGGATCCGCCGTTCCTGGGCCGCGTCGCCGGGCCGATGACGCGGACCGTGGCCGACACCGCGCTGCTGATGAGCGTTCTGTCCGGTGTGGACGGTCGCGATCACCTCTCGCTGCCGCCGTCTTCGCTCGACTGGGCTTCGTTGTCCGGCGAGGTCAAGGGTCTGCGGGTCGGACTGCACCTCGATCCTGGTGTCGGGCTCCCGGTCTCGTCCGACATCCTCGCGGCGGTCACCGAAGCCGCGCGGCTGTTCGAGAGCGCCGGTGCGGTGGTGGAGGAGATTTCGCCGTTCCTGCGCCGGGAAATGCTCGATGGGCTCGACACCTTCTGGCGCGTCCGAGCCTGGTCGGACATGTCGGCGCTGCCTGAGGAGCGCCGCGCGAAGGTCCTGCCGTACATCGCCGACTGGGCCGCCGGCGGCGCCGACGTCAGCGGTGTCGACGCCTATCGCGGCTTCGCGCAGATCGACGCCATCGCCGTCGCGACCCTGCGCGCGACCGAACGCTTCGACGTCGTCCTGTCCCCGACGTGCCCGGTCTCGGCCCCGCCCGCCGACTGGCCCTCGCCGACCAACGACCCGCGCCGCCCGTTCGAGCACATCGCGTTCACCGTGCCGTACAACATGTCCGGCCAGCCCGCGGTCTCGATCAACTGCGGCTACACGAGCGACGACCAGCCCATCGGCCTCCAGATCAGCGGCCGCCGCTTCGCCGACCTCGACGTCCTTCGCGCCGCTGCCGCCTACGAAGCCCTTCGCCCTACTCCGCGCCCCTGGCCCTGACACCCCGCATTTCGTCCTCTAAACGCGGTCCTTGCACGCGCAACTACCGCATTCAGAGGACGAAATGCGTCAGTTGCTTTGCCGACCGGCAACAGAAAGATCAAAGCCCCGGTGACATGACCAACAGGTCAGGGGCCATCCGGGGCTATTCGTCGGTCAGTTTAGCAGAGGAGCTACGAGAGTGACCAGCGCTCGCGCGGGGGATTGGGTCGAGGCCTGGCTGTCGAAGCCGAGGTTCGCGGTCTACTTGCAAGCGGCGAACCAGGACCGGGAGCAGGCCATGCGGTTGTACGAGTGGAACGCGGCTGTATCCGCGGCGTTCCATCACGACCTGTCCCACCTGGAAGTGGCTCTCCGCAACGCCTATGACCGGGCACTGGGCCACGCTGCCGTAGGAGGGACACATTGGGTCTTTCAGGCGACGAGGATCTTCCCGTCGCGATGGCAGAAGGCGGCGAACGGAACGCGGTACGACGTCAATGAGACAAGCCGAAGGCTGCTGGCCGAAGCCGTCAAAAACGCGACTCCGAAGATCAGGCGTCCCTCTGATCCGGCTGTGTCACCGTCGCCCGGGAAGGTGATCGCCGAGTTGAGTTTCGGTTTCTGGCGGTACCTTTCCGCCAGACGTCATCACGACCCGCTGTGGGTTCCCTACCTGCACCTGGGTTTTCGTGCCGGGACTGACCGCCGCGACGTCGACAAGCACGTCGAGCGGCTGCACAGACTTCGGAACCGCGTCGCTCATCATGAGCCACTACTCGCTCTCGATGTCCACGAACACTGGAAAGACGTCCGGGATCTCGCCGCGCTCATCTCTCCCCAGGTCGCCGCCTATATCGCGGCCAACAGCTCGTGCGCACGGCTGTTGGCCGCCCGCCCCTGCTAGCCGCCGATCGCTTCAGCCAGCGCCAAGATCCGCCGCGCGTTCTCCACGTGCAGGTTCTCGATCATCCGCCCGTCCACGGTCACGACGCCCTGCCCGGCCGCCTGTGCCTCCTCGAACGCCGAGATGATCTTGCGCGACCGCGTGATCTCCTCCTCGGACGGCGCGAAGATCCGGTTGCACGGCTCCAGCTGTGCCGGGTGGATCAGCGTCTTGCCGTCGAAGCCGAACTGACGCCCTTGCAGGCATTCCGCCTCGAAGCCTTCGAGGTCCTTCACGTCGTTGTAGACGCCGTCGAGGATCGCCTTGCCGGTCGCGCGCGCGGCCAGCAGCGCGAGGGAAAGCCCGCCCAGCAGCGGCGCGCGGCCGGGGACGAACTCGGCGTGCAGTTCCTTCGCCAGGTCGTTCGTGCCCATGACCAGCACGGTCAGCCGCTCCGACGCCGCGGCGATCTCCTCGGCGTGCAGCATCGCGACCGGGGTTTCGACCATCGCCCAGATCTTCGTGTGGTCCGGCGCGCCGCCGAGTTCCAGCGCGCGCTCGATGTTGTGCACTTCGGCGGCGGAGTTCACCTTCGGCACCACGATCGCGGCCGGGCCGGCCTGCGCGGCGGCACGCAGGTCGGCGTCGTGCCATTCGGTGTCGAGGCCGTTGACGCGGATGGTCACCTCGCGCGAGCCGTACTCCTTCGACGAAGCGGCCGCGCAAACGCGTTCACGTGCGGCTTCCTTCGCGTCGGGCGCGACGGCGTCTTCGAGGTCGAGGATCAGCCCGTCCGCGTCCAGCGTCTTGGCCTTTTCGAGCGCTCTTTCGTTCGCACCGGGCATGTAGAGGACGGAACGCCGGGGGTTCATTCGGAAATCTCCTTCGTGGCGGCGTCGTAGGCTGCGGCGAGTTCAGGATCGTCCGCGGCGAGGGCGTCCGCGAGTTCGGCGACCACCCGGCACTGCTTCACCGAGGCGTCGTCCTGCATCTTCCCGTCGATCATCACCGCACCGGTGCCATCACCCATCGCGGCGATCACGCGCCGTGCCCACGCGACGTCCTCGGGCGAGGGCGAGAACACCTTCTTGGCGATGTCGATCTGCACCGGGTGCAGGCTCCAGGCGCCCACACAGCCGAGCAGGAACGCGTTGCGGAACTGGTCCTCGCAGGCCACGACGTCGCGGATGTCGCCGAACGGCCCGTAGTACGGCAGGATCCCGTTGGCCGCGCAGGCGTCGACCATCCGCGCGACGGTGTAGTGCCACAGATCCTGCTGATACGTCGTGCGTCCCTCGTTCAGGTCTTCGCCGGTCGGGTCCGTGCGCACCAGGTAACCGGGGTGCCCGCCACCCACCCGGGTGGTCTTCATCCGGCGGCTCGCGGCGAGGTCGGCCGGGCCGAGCGAGATGCCCTGCATCCGGGGGCTCGCGCCGGCGATCTCCTCGACGTTCGCGACGCCGCTGGCGGTCTCCAGGATCGCGTGCACCAGCAGCGGTTTCGTCAGGCCCGCCCGCGCTTCGAGCTGCGCGAGCAGCCTGTCGACGTAGTGGATGTCCTGCGCGCCCTCGACCTTCGGCACCATGATCACGTCGAGTTCGTCGCCGATCTCGGTGACCAGCGTGATCAGGTCGTCGAGCACCCACGGCGAGTCGAGGCTGTTGACGCGGGTCCACAGCTGCGTCTTGCCGAAGTCGGTCGACTTCGCGATGGAGACGAGCCCGTTCCGCGCGGCCTCCTTGCGGTCGGCGCGCACGGCGTCTTCGAGATTGCCGAGCAGGACGTCGACCTTCTTGGCAAGATCCGGGACCTTGGCGGCCATTTTCTCGTTGCTCGGATCGAAGAAGTGGATCATCCGCGAAGGAGGCACGGGGATCTGGCGGAGCGGTTCCGGCGCCCCCACGGCGAGCGGGGCGAAGAAATCCTTCGGCGAACGCATCGTTCCTCCATCGCAACGGGCTAAGTGACCGACGAGTAACCCTAAACCCGGAAGGCGGGGAACCGCTGCGGCGCAGCTCACCTCCAAGGGGACACGATCGCGAATCGCGGAGGAATCTGTGGACGACTGGGCCTTGCCGGGTTTCACCGAGATGGGGTCGCTGGGCGAAGGCGGTTTCGGACGGGTCGTGCTGGCCCGGCACGACGAATCCGCGCAGGTCGTGGCCATCAAATACCTGTACGCGAGGTTCGCGGCGGACCCTCAGCGCCTGGCCGAATTCCGCCACGAGGCCCAGATCCTGAGCCGCGTTTCGGGGCCCCACATCGCCCGTCTGCACCAGTTCGTGGAGACCCCGCAAGGGGCCGCGATCATCATGGAAGCCGTTCACGGAATCTCCCTGAAAGAGGTCCTCGGCCGCCAGGAGAAGCTCGAACCCGAAGCCGCGCTGGCCATCCTCAAGGGCTCACTGCTCGGTCTCGCCGGCGCGCACGCCGCGGGCACCGTCCACCGCGACTACAAACCGGCCAACGTCCTGGTCACCCGGGAGGGGCAGAGCAAACTCGTCGACTTCGGCATCGCCGTGCTCGCCGGGCAGACCGGGGTCGCCGCGGGCACGCCCGCGTACATGGCGCCCGAGCAGTGGGCGGGCGGCGTCGCCACCCCCGCGACCGACGTCTACGCCGCGACCTGCGTGTTCTTCCAGTGCGTCGCCGGGCACCGGCCGTACGAGGCCGAGCAGACCGAAGTGCTCCGCACGCTGCACGAATACGCCCCGATCCCGTTCGGCGAGGTCCCCGAGCCGGTCCGCGACCTCATCGCGCGCGGCATGGCGAAGGACGTCGCTCAGCGGCCGTCGGGCGCGGCCGAGTTCGTCGCCGAGCTGGAGTCGTCCGCCAGGAAGGCCTACGGCGAGGACTGGGAGCGCAACGGCTGGCATTGGCTCGCCAAGGGCGCCGGTGTCCTGGTCGCGCTGTCGCCGCTGGCCCTGCTCGGCGCGGGAACCGCGGCCGCGCCGGTCGTCGCGGGCGGGGCGGCGGGCGGTGTCGCGGCCACCACCGGTGGCGGGATCGCGATCGGCCTCAAGGTGACCGCAGCGGTCGCCGCCGCCACCGCGGTCGCCGTCGGGACGGTCGTGGTGGTCAACGCCAACAGCGACGACGAAGCGCCGCCGCGAACGACGACCGTCGCCGCGATGCAGGTCGACCTCCTCACGCGCACCGAGAAGTTCGACGGCTTCGACTACAACGGCAAGTACGTCCGGATCAGCGGGTTGAAGGACAAGGCCGCCGAAGAGCGGGTCAACAAGGCGCTGATGGCGCCGATCGACGGCTGGCTCGAGAACTTCTGGCCCGACAGCTACCAGCCGCAGCGGGAACCGGACGGCGACGTCCCGCATATGAAGACCGAGGCCGAAGTGCTGCGCAAGGACGACAAGCTGCTCTCCGTCGTCTACAAACGCTCGATCGATTCCACCCAGTTCGGCAATCACGGCGGGTTCAGCGTCCGCCCGATCGTCATCGACCTGACCAAGGGCGAGCAGATCTCCACCGCGCACCTCTTCGACAACGTCGACGGCACCTCCGCGCGCATGCGGACGCTCGAAGACCGGCTCCTCGAGTCCGTGAAACCGGGCGACTGCCTCGCCGGCGCGCGGAATTCGACCGAGCACCTCCCGGCGACGTCGATGTCGGAGCGGTACACCTTCGACTACGACTCCATCGTGCAGGCGGCGCCCACCGCCGACGGGATGCGGTTCTACGTCTACGGTTCCGCGCTCGGCTACCCGCGCGTCTGTGATCCGACCGAGGTCACCATCGCCTATCCCCGCCTGCTCGACCTGATGAGCCCCACGGTCCTGAACCTGCTCGGCCTGGCCAACGGCGGCACGCAGGGCAAACGCACCAAAGAGGACAACGTCGGCGCCTTCACCATCACCACGCCGGAACACTGGTGGCTGCTCTCCAGCGCCCCCATCGAGCGCTATCTGGTGACCGCCGACCAGTGCTCGAACAGCGGGATGCAGCCGTTCCACTGCGCGGGTGTCGTCTTCAGCGACAACTCGCGCGTCGATCCGGCCACCCCGGCGTATGAACCGGGCAAGCCGTACAACCGATCCAACGGCCCGCGTCCGTGTCACTCCCTCGGCGCGCCCGGCGAGACCCAGGGGTCACCCGTCCTGCAGACGAAGGAGCTTCGCCCGGTCGGGACGAAGAGGGCCGCGTACGAAGAGTGGCGACTCACGTGTTCCGGCGGCGGTACGGTCACCCAGCGGGTCTGGTTCCTGCCGAAAACGCAGCTCGTGATCGTGGACGAGTGGAACACTCCAGGCCTCGACAAGATCCTGGAAGAGGCCCGATGGAACTGAACGACGAGTGGAGACTGCCCGGCTTCACCGAGCTGGAGCAGCTGGGCACGGGCACCTTCGGCCGCGTGGTGCTCGCACGCCAGGACAACACCGGCCACGTCGTCGCGATCAAGTACCTCTTCTCCCGCTTCGCCGCCGAGCCCGCCTACCTCGACGCGTTCCGCCAGGAGGCGCTGGCGCTGCACCGGGTGTCGAGCCCGAACGTCGTGAAGCTGTACGAGTTCTTCGAGACGCCGCAGGGCGCGGCGATCGTCATGGAGGCGATCAACGGTGTCTCCCTGCGTTCGGTGCTCCAGGCCGAAGGCGCTCTCGAACCCGAAGCCGCCCTCGCGGTGCTGAAAGGTTCGCTGCTCGGGCTGGCCGCGGCGCACTCCGCCCACGTCGTCCACCGCGACTACAAACCGGCCAACGTCCTCGTCGCCGACACCGGCGAGAGCAAGCTGGTCGACTTCGGCACGGCCGTCCTGTCGGGTGAACGCGGCCCGTCCGTCGGCACGCCCGCGTACATGGCGCCCGAGCAGTGGTCGGGCGGGGAGGCCACCCCCGCGACCGACGTCTACGCCGCGACCTGCGTGTTCTTCCAGTGCGTCGCCGGGCACCGGCCGTACGAGGCCGAACAGACCGAAGTGCTGCGCACGCTGCACGAACACGCGCCCATCCCGTTCGGCGAAGTCCCCCAACCGGTGCACGAGATCGTCGCGCTGGGGATGGCGAAGGACCCGTCGAAACGACCGGTCGACGCGCTCATGTTCGTCAGCGAACTGGAACGTGTCGCCCGCGCCGGTTACGGCGACGAATGGGAACGCAAGGGCTGGTCACGGCTGGCGAAGGCGGCGGGCGTGCTCGCCGCGGCGACGCCGTTGGTCCTGCTCAGCGCCGGTACGGCGGCCGCGCCCGGGATCGCCGCCGCCGGGACGGGAGCGACGGCCGCGTCGACCGGCGGGATCGCGCTCGGGCTGAAGATCGCCGTCGGTGTCGTCGCGGCGACGGCCGCCGTGGTCGGTTCGGTGGTCGTCTTCTCCGACGCGAGCACGCCGCCGCCGTCTCCGCCGACCACTCAGCAGGCCGTCGCGCTCAAGGTCGCCATGAAGACCCGGACCGGAACCGTGCCCGGCACGAACATCCCCTACAGCGGGGACCATCCCGAGGTGACCGGCTCGCCCGATCAAGCCTGGCTGAAACGCGTCAACGACGCCCTGACCGCGCCGATCGACGACTGGAACCGCAAAACCGGTCCGGGCGCCGCCAAACTGGAGCCGGAACGCGGCCCGTACAAGCTCCTCACGAAGGCCGACATCCGCTCGCAGAACGAGCGGTATCTCTCGGTGCGCTACACACACGACCTCGAGAACAAACCGCATCCGACCTGGAGTTACGGCCGCGCCGCGGTGACCATCGACCTGAAAGAGGGCAAGGCGCTCACCCCCGCCGAGCTGTTCGCCCCCGGGAAGTTCACCGACGACGGACTGCGGGAGCTGACCGAGCTCCTCTGGCCAGACAAGGAGCAGTGCGGCGCCCCGACCACCACTTTCCCGTACCGGCCGCTCCAGACCGCGGACCTCACCGAAGACCCGAAGGTGTGGCTCGCGTTCGCCCCGACGGCCCTCGAAGTCACGGTCAACCTGACCGATCTCGGCTTCACCACCGCTTGCGGCGTCCAGGACCTCACGCTGCCGTACGACAAGGTGGGCGATCTACTGAATCCCGCCATCGTCGACGGCGTGACCAGCGGAAAGGTGGTCAAAGGCACGTCGTCGTCCGCCCCGCCCGCACAGGGGGTCACCGACGTCTCGGCGGGCGCGCTCACCCTGCATCTGCCGCAGGACTGGTCCGTGGTCTCGCAGGGGCTGGAGAAAGTGCTCGTCGCGCCGGGCTGCCCGGATCCCAAGAAGTACTTCAACTGCAAGTACGTCCTCATCACCGACAACACCCAGCAGTCCGCCGAGCAGCCGCCGTACCGGCCCGGCGAGTTCTACCGGCGCAGCGCGGGCGGCCGGGCCTGCAACGCCGCCGGGCGCAAGGACCTCCGCCAAGAGGGTGACGCCGTCCGCTCGGCTTCCGCGACCGCACCGGTGGGCGGCGCGACGGCGACCTACGAGGAGTGGACCATCCAGTGTGTTCCCCGTGGACAGACGGGCGGAAGCGGCGAGGCGCGAGTGACCCAGCGGATCTGGTTCCTTGCGGACAGGCAAATCGCGGTGATGGACGAGTGGCGGACGCCGGGCGTCGAAGAACTTCTTCGTACCGCGACGATCACCTGACCTGACCTGCGAAAGTCCACTGTGGAATGAGTATTCGTTGGGCTGAATGGCCTAACGTCCTTCTTCGTCGCCCGTGACCGTTCGGAGACACCGGGTAACACCACTTACCTCTCCCTCACTCGGTTGGCGGCACGGTCGGACTGAAGTCCGATGACCGCCTACCGACCGGTCACCGATGACAAGGCGCCGCCGATCGCAGCCACTCCCGTTGTCCGGCGCCCCCGCCTCCCCGCCCTGTTAGACAGTTCATGTGCCGCTTCCACCGAGGTGGCACGGGGATGACGAGCCCTAGGGAAACCAGGTTCGAAGGAGGCGGAACGTGGCGGCTACACCGAACATGGAGAGCTCGACGGTCGCCGGTGGCGCGAAGCGCAGCCGGTCACTGCCGAGCCGGGTGGTGCCGCCGATCGAACTGCCCGCGAGCGTCGGGGAGCTTTCGCGCAAGGCGGCGGCCCTGCTCGGCTGGAACGGCATCGTCTTGCCGGAGACCACCGTGCTCGGCCGCAAGATCTGCGTGGTCGCCCGGCTCCGCACCGACGTGCACGCGGAGCGCATCGCGATGGGCATGGGTCCCGTCGTCGATCGCGCCACCGTCGACACCTGGACATGGCCAGAGCTGGCCGCGACCGCACCCGCGCCGGCCGCCGAGATCATCGGCGTCCTCGCGGTCGCCCGGCACTGGCGCACCGCGATGGCCTCCGCGGTTCCGTTCGCACGTTACGGCGAGGCCGCGATGGTTCTCCCATCGCCTGCCGTGCTGACGGAAGACTATGTCGGCAACTGCCTGCCGCGTGCCCGCGCCTACGGGCTCGGCATCGTCACCGCCGACCCCAACGCGGTGGCCGACCTCGATCTCGAGGGCCACAGCGAGCGCATGATCCTCGACGAGGACCCGGTCTCCCGCCTGGTCAACGAGATCGTCTACGACCAGCTGCTGCGCGAGACCGAGCTTCCTGCCGAAGTGGACTGAACGCATTAGGCTCGTCAGTATGCGAGTCGTCATTGCGGGTGGACACGGACAAATCGCGCTGAAGCTGGAGAAACTGCTCTCCGCACGCGGTGATCAGGCGGTGGGGATCGTGCGCAACCCCGGCCACGTCGCCGATCTCGAGGCGGCCGGCGCCGAAGCGGTCGTCCTCGATCTGGAAAAGTCCGATGTGGACGCCGTCGCCAAGGTGCTCGACGGTGCCGACGCCGCCGTCTTCGCGGCAGGCGCCGGGCCGGGCAGTGGGACGGCTCGTAAGGACACTGTGGACAGAGCCGCCGCGGAACTCTTCGCGGCGGCCTCCGAGCGGGCGGGCGTCCGGCGGCACATCCAGGTCGGCTCCATCAACGCCGACGTGTGGGAGACCGCGGACGTACCGGAAGATTTCCGGATCTACCTCAAAGCCAAGAAAGCGGCTGAAGACGATCTCCGCGCCCGCGATCTCGACTGGACGATCCTGCGGCCGGGACAGCTCACCAACGACGAAGGCACCGGCAAGGTCCTGATCGCCGAATCCACCGAGCGCGGCCCCATCCCCCGTCAGGACGTCGCCGCGATCCTCGTCGCCCTGCTCGACAATCCGTCGACGGCGGGACGCATCCTCACCGTGATCTCGGGTGATACTGCTATCTCTCAGGCCATTTCCGCTCTGTGAAACTCTAGTGTGTGGACGTAATCCGTCTTTTGACTGAACGGAGAAGGTCCTTGCGCGAGGACATCGCGGTCTTCAGTGGCAGCGCACATCCCGAGCTCGCCGAAGAGATCTGCGCCCATCTCGGTGTTCCCCTGCATCCCGTGAAGGTGCAGCGGTTCGCCAACGACTGTCTCGAAGTCCAGCTCGAAGCGAACTGCCGCGAGCGCGACGTCTTCCTGATCCAGCCGTTGGTGCGGCCGGTGCAGGAACATCTCGTCGAACTGCTGCTGATGCTGGACGCCGCGCGGGGCGCGTCGGCGAAGCGGATCACCGTCGTCATGCCGCACTACTCGTACGCCCGGTCTGACAAGAAGGACGCGCCGCGGATCTCGATCGGCGGCCGTCTCGTCGCCGACCTGATGGCGACCGCCGGCGCCGATCGCGTCCTCGCGATGACACTGCATTCGCCGCAGGTGCACGGGTTCTTCAGCGTTCCGGTCGATCACCTGCACGCGTTGCAGGAACTGGCGAAGCACTTCCGCCAGTACGACCTTTCCGCCACCACCGTCGTCTCGCCGGATCTCGGCAACGCCAAGGAGGCCGCGCATTTCGCCCGGCTGCTCGGCGTCCAGGTCGCGGCTGGCGCGAAGCAGCGCTTCGCCGACGACAGGGTCGAGATCAGCTCGGTGATCGGTGAGATCACCGGCCGCGACGTGATCGTCCTCGACGACGAGATCGCCAAGGGCAGCACGGTGATCGAGCTGCTCGGCAAGCTCCGGGAGCTGAAGCCGCGCTCGATCCGCGTCGCCTGCACGCACGGCCTTTTCTCCAGCGGCGCGCTCGATCGGATCGGCAGCCAGCCCGACGTGCTGGAGGTCGTCTGCACGAACACGGTGCCGATCCCGCCGGAGGAGCAGAGCCCGAAGCTGCGGGTCCTGTCGATCGCGCCCGCACTGGCGGAGGCGATGCGCCGGATCCACAACGGGGAATCGGTCAGCGCGCTGTTCGAAACCGCTTAGACGGTGCCGAGGACCCGGTCGAGGTAGGTGTTCGTGAAGACCCCGGCCGGGTCCACCTCCTTGCGGACCCGCAGGAAGTCGTCGAAGCGCGGGTACCGCGAGCGCAGGGTCGCGGCGTCGAGGTCGTGCATCTTGCCCCAATGCGGGCGGCCGCCGACCTCACCGACGATCGACGCGAAGCCGGCGAAGTACTCGCGATAGGGCATGCCGACGAACTGGTGGATCGCGATGTAGGCGGAGTCGCGGCCGTTCGCGGTCGACAGCCAGATGTCGTCCGCGGCGGCGACGCGCACCTCGACCGGGAACGCGACCGGGTTCTCCAGCTTCGGGACGAACGCGCGGAGTTCGGCGAAGACGTCGTGCAGTGCTTCGCGGGGGATCGCGAACTCCGACTCGACGAACCGCACGCCGCGATGGGTCACGAAGACGCGATGCGACGTGTCGCTGTACTCGCGGGCGGAGAGGATGTTCGAGGCGAACCGGCCGAGCGGCTGGACGAGTTTCGGCACCGCGCGGCCGAGACGGCACAGGCCGCCGAACGCGACGTTCTCCGTGACCTCGTAGTCGACGAATTCCTTCAGCTTGCCCAGCGGCCGGTGTTCGCTGCCGGCCGGAAGCCGGTTGTTGCGTTTGACCAGGGCGTTCTTGCCGTAGGGGAACCAGTAGAACTCGAAGTGATCGTTCTCGTCGGCGAACTGGTCGAAGCCTTCGAGGACCTGTTCGAGTGGTTCCGGCCGCTCCTGGGCGGAGAGCAGGAACGACGGTTCACACTGCAGGGTGACCGTGCTGATGACGCCGAGCGCGCCGAGCCCGACCCTCGCCGCGGCGAAGAGGTCGGGGCGTTCGTCCGCCGAACAGGTGACCACGGTGCCGTCGGCGAGCACGAGTTCGAGCTCGGCGATCTGGGTGGCGATCCCGCCGAGCCGGGCGCCGGTGCCGTGGGTGCCGGTGGAGATCGCGCCCGCGACGGTCTGCGCGTCGATGTCGCCGAGGTTGGTCATCGCCAGGCCCAGCGCGTCGAGTTCGGCGTTGAGATGCTTGAGCGTGGTGCCCGAACGGACCGTGACCAGGCCTTTCGCGACGTCGGCCGACGCGATGCCGGTCCAGCCGGTGAGGTCCATGGCGTCCGAATTCGCCGCGGCGATCGCGGTGAACGAATGGCCGCTGCCCAGCGGGCGCAGGCGCCGTCCGTCCGCGGCGGACCGGCCGATCGCCTCGGCGATCGCGTCCGTGTCACGCGGCCGATGCACCCGCAGCGGCGACGCCGTCGCGGTGCCGGCCCAGTTGCTCCACCGTGTCATGCGCCCACCTAACCGTCTCTTGTGAGTGCCGAAACAGTAAGTGAATAGTATTCGCGTTTCAAGCCCTTCTGTCGTACCTTAGTTCGGGTGACCAGTGCGACGGTGTACGACTTGGCGACGAAGGACCTGGATCCTCCGTTCGCGATTGTCGACTTGGATGCGTTCGACGCGAACGGCGCCGACCTGCTGCGGCGGGCAGGCGGCAAACCGATCCGCGTGGTCAGCAAATCCGTGCGCTGCCGCTATCTGCTCGAACGGGTTCTCGCGCGGCCCGGCTTCGAAGGCCTCATGTGCTACTCGCTCGCCGAAGCCGTCTGGCATGTCGAGCAGGGGACGTCCGACGACATCGTGGTGGCGTACCCGACCGCCGACCACGGCGCGCTGCGGCGGCTGGCGGCGAACGACCGCGCGCGGGCGGCGATCTCGATCATGGTCGACTCGCCCGAACATCTCGACCTGGTCGACGCCGCGCTGGGGCAGGGGCATCCCGAAATCCGCGTCTGCCTGGAGCTCGACGCTTCGTGGCGGCCGCTGCCCGGCGTGCACATCGGCACCCGGCGCTCGCCGGTGTTCAGCCCGCGCCAGGCCGCGGATCTGGCGCGGACCATCTTGTCCCGCAAGGGTTTCCGGCTCGTCGGGATGATGGCGTACGAAGGTCAGATCGCCGGGCTCGGCGACGCCGCGGGCAGCGGGGTCAAGAACTCCGTCATCGGCTGGATGCAGCGAAAGTCCATTGTGGAAATCGCGAAACGCCGCGCGGCCGCGGTTCGCGCCGTCCGTGCGCTGGCGGATCTGGAGTTCGTCAACGGCGGCGGCAGCGGCAGCGTCGAATCGACCGGCGCCGAAGCGGCCGTCACCGAGATCGCGGCGGGCTCGGGCTTGATCGGGCCGACGCTCTTCGACGGCTACGCGCACTTTTCGCCGCGCCCGGCCGCGATGTTCGCGCTCCCCGTCGTCCGCCGCCCGGCGCCGAAGGTCGCGACGCTGTTCTCCGGCGGCTACATCGCTTCGGGCCCCGCGGAGTCTTCACGGCTCCCGAGGCCTTACCTGCCCGAAGGTCTCTCGCTGCTCGGATTCGAGGGCGCGGGCGAAGTCCAGACCCCCGTCGCCGGCGAGGCGGCCCGCCACCTGCGGCTCGGCGACCGCGTCTGGCTGCGCCACGCGAAGGCCGGCGAACTCGCCGAACGCTTCACGCACTACCACGTCGTCGTCGGCGACCGGGTCGACCGGACCGTCCCCACTTACCGAGGCGAAGCCCAAAACTTCGGCTGACCCGCGCGACCCCACCCCCCACCCATCCCTGGGGGGCGCGCCCCGCACCAGCGTATCGGGAGGGGGTGTCGGGGAGCGGGGATCCGGCGAGTGAGGGGCCGGGTTGTCCACAACTGTGGGTGGGTGTGGACAAGTTGTGTGGATAAGTCGGTAAGGCCAGGTCACGGGCTACGTGGGCGTGGTTCCTGGGGGTTGTGTGACTGGTGGTGCGTGGGGTCCGGGCGTCGGTGGACACGAATGGAGCAAGGGGGATCCACCGGTGACGCGAAGGTGCCCGTCGGGATGTTGAGCGTCTCGACGGGCACCTTCGCGACGTCTCGCGGGGCGGCTTCGGGTCCATAATGGACGGACCTGGGCCGAAGGCGTCCTTCGCCGCATCAGACGCGGGGAAAGCGTCCTTCAGCCCCGAGCAGCGCGACCGAGCGAGCGTCAGCCAGCGAAGGAGACCTCAGGCCTCCCCGAACTTGCTCGCCAGATACCCCTTCACCACCGACTTCGCCTCCGCCACGATCCGCTCGTCCCCGCGCGGGTCACGGCGGAACGCCAGCTTGAGCAAAGCGTCGGCGGTCTCGTTCGCGATCGTCAGCGCGAACCGGATGTCGTCCGGCGGCGACTGGATCCGCGCGGAAAGCACGTCGGTGAGCGCGTCGACGATGACCGCGTTGTTGTCGCGGGTCTCGTCCAGGAGCTGCCTGTCCACGACGTCACCGAAGTGGACCTTCGAGAAGCCGGGAACCTCGCGGTGCATGGCGAGATAGATGTCGAGGATCGAGTCCACGATGTCCCACCAGTGCTCGGGCGCGAGCTCGTTCAGGGTTTCCGACACCGAGGCGACGAACCGTTCGAGGTTCCGCTGCGTCAGCGCCTGCACCACGGCCCGCTTGTCGGGGAAGAACTGGTACAGCGAACCGACGGCCACTCCGGCGCGCTTCGCGATCAGCGTGGTCGTCAATGCGTCGTAACCGAGTTCGTCGATCAGGTGGGCGCTGGCGTCGAGCATCTGCTCCACCCGCTTGGCGCTGCGCTGCTGGACGGGCTGCCGCCGGAGCGGAGTGGTCTCCGCTTGCGGTTTCGCGGCCTGGATGTCGGACACTCGGGCTCCTCCTTCGCTGATCTGCGACTTTATCGTGCCGACAGGGTTCCCCCCGGTCGAGTGAAGGCATAGTATCTGAGAACTTTTCATGTTCGGCCGAGTCTGAAGAGGAAAGGTGTGCCGCCGGTGGAGAATCCGACCTTCCCGTCCGAATTCCTGTGGGGTGTATCGACCTCCGCCTTCCAGATCGAGGGGGCGACCGGGGAAGGCGGCCGGGGACAGTCCATTTGGGACACGTTCACCGAAACGGAGGGAAAGATCGCGCGGGCTGAGCACGCCAAGGTAGCGGCCGATCACTTCCACCGCTACTCCGAGGACATCGCGCTGATGGCCGAACTCGGCGTCGGCGCCTACCGCATGTCCTTCGCCTGGCCCAGGATCCAGCCCGACGGCGACGGCAAGCCGAACGCCGAAGGTCTTGCCTTCTATGACAAATTGCTCGACGAGGTCTGCGCCGCCGGGATCGCGCCGGCCGGGACGCTCTTCCATTGGGACCTCCCGCAGGCCCTCGAGGACAAGGGCGGCTGGCTCGCTCGCGACACCGCCGAACGGTTCGGGGAGTACGCCGCCATCGTGGGCGAGCGGTTCTCCGATCGGGTGAAAATGTGGATTCCGCTCAACGAGCCCATGGTCATGTCGATCTTCGGCTACGCGATCGGCGAGTACGCGCCCGGCAAGACGCTCCTGCTCGACGCCCTGCCCACCGCGCACTACCAGAATCTCGCGCACGGTCTCGCGGTCCAAGCCCTCCGCGCGGCCGGCGCCCGGAACGTCGGCACGGCCAACAATCATTCACCGATCTGGCCCGCCTCCGATTCGCCGGAAGACCAGGCCGCGGGCGAATGGATCGACGCTCTCATCAATCGCACTTACGCGGATCCGGTGCTGCTCGGCCGTTATCCCGAACAAGTCGTCGAGCATCTGCCCGCGGGTTTCGCCGAGGATCTGCCGACCATCGCGCAGCCGCTCGACTTCTACGGGGTGAACTACTACGAGCCGCAAGGCGTCGCCGCGCCCGGCGAAGGCAATCCACTGCCCTTCGAGCTTAGGGCGATCGAGGGATATCCCATGACCACCAACGATTCCCCGATCGTTCCGCACGGCCTGCGCGATCTGCTCGTCGGCTTCCACGAGCGCTACCGAGAGCACCTCCCGCCCGTGTACATCACCGAAAACGGGTGCAGCTTCGACGACGTCGTCGCCGAAGACGGGCACGTCCACGACCAGGAACGCATCGACTTCCTCGACAGCCACCTGGTCGCCGTGCGCGAGGCGATGGACGCCGGGGTCGACATCCGCGGGTACTTCGTCTGGTCGCTGATGGACAACTTCGAATGGTCGAAGGGCTACCAGCCGCGCTTCGGCCTGGTGCACATCGACTACGAGACGCAGAAGCGCACGCCGAAGGACTCCTTCGGCTGGTACCGGGAACTGATCCGCCATGAGTGAGGTCCGGGAAGTGCCCGAGGCGCTCGCCGAGCCGGTCGCCCGGGTCCGCGCGGGGTGGATGAGCCTGCTGTTCTTCGCGAACATCGCGCTCTGGCTAGGGGTCTACGCGCCGATCCAGGTCCTGCTGCCGAAACAGGCCGAACTACTGGACGCCGCCAACAAGGAAGCCGTGTTCAGCGTGGTCACCGGCGTCGGCGCGGTCGTCGCGCTGATCGCCAACCCGGCCGTCGGCCTGCTCTCCGACCGGACCTGTTCCGCGAGGGGCCGCCGTCATCCGTGGACGGCGGCCGGCGCGGCGGTCGCCGCCGCCGGACTCCTCGTCCTCGCGTTCGCGCCGAACGTCGCGGTCATGGTGCTCGGCTGGTGCCTGGTCCAGGCGGGACTGAACGGAATGCTCGCGATGCTGGTGTCGGCCATCGCCGACCGGGTGCCCGTACCCCAGCGCGCGCAGGTCGGCGGGCTGGTCGGCATCGCCCAGATGCTCGGGACCGTGCTCGGCGCGGTGGTGGTCGTGGTGATGCTCGACCTCGCCGGTCTCCCGCTGGGATACGCGGTGTGCGCGGCCATCGTGCTGGCGGGCGCGGCGGCGTTCGTCCTGCGCACGCCGGACGCGCGGCTGCCGGTCGCGTTCCGGCCGTCCGCCCGGACCAGGGACGTGCTCGCGAACCTGTGGATCTCCCCGCGCCGGCATCCGGACTTCGCCTGGGCGTGGGGCTGCCACTTCATGATCAACCTCGGCAACGCCTTCGGGACGCTGTACTTGCTGTTCTTCCTCAAGGACGCGGTGCACTACGAAGACCCGGACACCGGGCTGCTGATCATGATGGGCCTCTACGGTGCCGCGCTCATCGTCGGCGCGCTCATCGCCGGGCACTTCTCCGACAAGTCGGGACGCCGGAAGCCGTACGTCCTCGCGGCGTCGGCGGTGATGGCCGTCGCCGCCCTGCTGCTGGTCGTCTGGCAGAACTGGACGGCCGCGCTCGCGGCGTCACCATTGCTGGGCGTCGGTTTCGGCGCGTACATGGCCGTCGCGCTGGCGATGCTCACGCAGGTGCTGCCCACCGCGCAGGACCGGGCGAAGGACCTCGGCGTCATCAACATCGCGAACTCGCTGCCGCAGGTGGTGGCGCCGATGCTGACCGCGCCGATCCTGGCCTACCTGGGCGGATATTCGAGCCTCTTCGCGGCTTCGGCGCTGTCCACCGTCATCGCCGCGGTGCTGGTCACGCGGGTGAAGGGTGTCCGCTAGAAGATTGGAGACCGCGGACCGGTGCCGGTCGGGGGAGGGGAGTGCAACGGCACCGGCCCGCGGGGTTCGGGGGATGGCAGCGCGGACCTCGGGGACGGATATCGCGCTGCGTTTGTGATCATCAACCTAGCGACCGATTACTGCCTTCGCTAGGTGTTCTGCCGAGAATTTTCGATTAATCGCGGTGGGGACCGGGATGATTACCGAGAGCGGCTCGTGACGTTCGGGGGTACGCGCGAGCCGCTGCCGGCGAAGGCGAGATCGTGGCGTGGTTGCCGAGGGGGCGCTCGGACCGCCGTTCACTCGCCCGGCTTTCTAAGCGTGCACGCCGCCGATGGCGGCACGACGCGGGTTGACCAGCGCGTGCCTGCCGGTGGTTTCGGCCGCACTCACCCTGGTCTGCCCGGGAACACGGCGCCGGTGGACCTGGGTGGCCGCGGTCTGCTGGGGGGCGAGGCCGCCGGCGACCAGGTGCTCGTGCGCGACCTGCCATACCGAGCAGGGGGCCTTGCACTTGTGCCACCGGGTCGAGCAGGTGGGGCAGTCCCCGCGCTCGTCGGGCTCGTGCGCCTGGAGCATCGCGCGCCAGCCTTCGGCGAGCCGGGGGAGCTCCGAGCGGGCGACCGATACGAGCGACTGCGCGTCGGCCCGGTTCGCGAGATCGGAGAGCATGTCGAGGCGTTCCCAAACCGCGTTGCGGAGGACTTGCCCTAGGACCTGATCCACGGAGAACTCACCGTTACCTTTCCGCCATCTTGGCGGCTTCGTTGAGCGCTGCCCTGAGCTGCCCGAGCTGGCCGGACGTCAGGCGCGCGGTCTCTCCTGGCGGCGAGACGAGAACCACCTGGTTGTCTTCGACGAACACGGTCACGGCGCGTTCGCGGCTGATGAGATCGCCGCACTGCACCCGCCAGACCAGCTGTCCGCCTTCGTAACGGCGCACACTCGCGGTACGGGGGTCGACCGGGGCGGAAGGGGAGACCGGACGGTTGGCGCCGGGGGCGACGGCGACCGTCTGCTGACCGGCGGGGCCGGCCGCACGCAGGTGGCGCGTGGCCATACCGGGCCGTCCCGCGGTGATGGAGCCTGTTGCGATCGAGTCCACGAACTCCACTGGCTCTTCTCCGCTCTCTCGTTCCACGTCGTCTTCGTATCCGCGTGTCCGCACCTTTAGGGGGTTCGGAGACTTGGTAGCTCTCTGTGATCGCGGCCGGTGGCCGGTCGGTCACGGAGATCTGACAACTACAGTGATGTGAAACCGAGTGCGATAGAAGGTCGAACCGCCGTCATAGCGGTGACCGGACGAGGTTTCACGGTAAGCGGTCAAACGACTTCTGCCGGGCCGATCACGACGGGCGATCCGGTGTTTCGCACGGTTGAATAGGTGTGCCTACGCTGTTTCTCGACCCCAACGGAACTGTGAGGGGGCGCAATGGACGCCAGTATCGGTGGCGGCGCTGTCGCCGGCTCGGACGCTTCAGGTGCTTCGGGCCGCCAGAGTCACCCCGTGCCGCCGGATGCCTGGGAGCAGCCGGAGATGCGAGCCGCACTGGCCACACGGGAGATCTCCTCCGTGTACCGGCTGTTGCGCAAGCACGGTGTTTCGCAGCGTCAGATCGCCGCGATGACCGGCCAGTCGCAGTCCGAGGTGTCCGAGATCCTCAAGGGTCGCCAGGTGATGGCGTACGACGTGCTCACCCGCATCGCTGACGGCCTTGGTGTCCCCCGGGGATACATGGGTCTCGCCTATGACGAGGCGACAGCGATAAAGGTCGTCGGCGCTGCCGACGGCCAGCAGGCGGAGGAGGACGAGTCCGTGAAGCGACGGAGGTTCCTCGCGCACGCCGCCCAGGTCACGATGGGTGCGGCGGTGTTCGGTCCGGAATCGGGTACGTGGTCGGCGGGGCCCGCGAAGACGCCCGCCCCCGGGCGCATCGGCATGACCGACGTCCGCCAGGTGGAAGCCGCGACCAGAGCGCTCCGGTCCCTCGACTACCAGTACGGCGGCGGTTTCTGCCGCGACGCCGTGGTCGCGCAGCTGTCCTGGGGACAGCAGATGCTCGAGTCCAACGGCACCGAGATGGTCAAGAACCGCCTGTACGTCGCCCTCGCCGACCTGCACAGCCTGGCAGGCTGGACCTCCTTCGACACCGGCCTCATGGATTCCGCCCGCGGGCATTTCGCGAACGCGCTGGACCTGGCCAAACAGGGCGACAGCCACCCGCTGGTGGCCAACGTGCTGTACCGGATGGGCCGGGTCTACCTGCACAACGACGCGCCGAACGACGCGTTGAAGCTGTTCCAGCTCGGTCAGATCGCCGCCCAGGAATCGGGCTCCGAGCTGGCGGTCGCCGTGCTCTGCGCCAACGAGGCGTGGGCCTACGCGATGATGGGCAACGAAGAGCAGGCCACGAAGCTGCTCGGCCGGAGCAAGGACGAGTTCGCCCGCGCCGATCTGGCCGAGGCCGAATCCTGGGTCAAGTTCTTCACCGAGACCGACGTCTACGCCATGATCGGCACCGTGCACACCGTGCTCGCCGAGAAGAACGCCGAGCACACCAAGTACGCGATCCCCGCGCTGACCAAGGCCGTCGAGTCCTACACCGACGACATGGCCCGCAGCAAGACGTTCATGCTCAGCGCCCTGGCCACGAACCACCTGCTCGAAGGCGATCTCGACCACGGCGCCAAGGTGGGCACGAAGGCCATCGACTGTGCCGAGGGCATCAAGTCGGAGCGGGTGAAGGACCGGATGCGACCGCTGCAGGTCGAGGCGGAACGCCGCCGGAACAACGCCGACGCCCGTGACCTCGCCGACCGCCTCAACTCCTTCTACGCCGCCTGAGCCGACCGGACCGGGCGGCCGGTTCACCCCCGCCATCCTGCGCGACGCCCTCGGGCGGACGTGCGATCTGCTGGGCGTGGACCCCGAAGGCGCCCGCCTGCTGAGGTTCACCAACAACGCCGTCTACGAGCTGGCGAGCGCGCCGTTCGTCGTCCGCATCGTCGGCTCCACCCGCCTGCGGCATCGCGTCGGCACGGTCGTGCGGGTCGCGCGGCATTTCGAACGGCACGACGTGCCCGCCATCCGTCTCGTTCCCGGCCTCGACCAGCCGCTGCCGGTCGGCGAACAGCTCGTGACGGTCTGGTGGAAGGTGCCGGCGGGGGGTCGTAAGCCGAAGGCGGCCGATCTAGCCGTGCTGCTGCGCCGGGTCCACGCGCTCCCGCCGCCCGAGGGGCTCGCCGAATGGGCGCCGTTCGCAGCCGTCCGCGCCCGGGTCTGGGACGCGGAGGAGCTGGACGACGGCGACCGCCGGTTCCTGCTCGAACGCTGCGCCGAGGTCGAAGCCGCGCTAGCGGACCTCGACTTCCCCCTGCCCCGCGGCCTCGTCCACGGGGACGCGCACACCGGGAACCTGATCCCCGGACCGGACGGGCCGGTGCTGTGCGATTTCGATTCCTCCTGTGTCGGGCCGCCGGAATGGGATCTGACCCCGCTCGCCGTCGGCCATGAACGGTTCGGTGATCCACCGGCCCGCTATCGCGTGTTCGCGCAGCGGTACGGATTCGACGTCACCACGTGGTCCGGGTACTCGGTACTGCGCGCGATCCGTGAACTGAAGCTCACCACGAGTGTTCTTCCCATTCTCCGGAGTCATCCCAGCGTGCGGGATGAGCTGCGAAAACGATTGAACGATCTCCGGAACGGACGCACCGGAGCCCGCTGGAACCGGTATCGGTGACTCACCCGGGAAAGGCATCTGCACGTGCATTCGCCGACGGCGAATGACCGTTCGTCGCTTGTCCGAATTCGTCGATCAATCGGTGACGAATTCGCCCGGGCTAATCACTTCTCTCGGCCCAATGCTCCCCCAAATGTGCAACTTGCAGCTACGCTGAGTTATTCAGAGCGGGGAGTTCACCCGGTCGCCGCCTACCGATCGGTGCCGTCGGGTCACAGCCCTTCCAGCCGCGTGCGCAGAGCGTCAGCCTCCGGGCGGCCGAGGCCGACGAGGATGGGCAACGCCCGGTCGTAGTACCGCCTGGCCTCGTCGGGATTTCCTTCCGCTTCGGCGACTTCACCGAACGCGGACAAGGCCCTGGCCACCTCGAACCTCGACCCGCTGGCCTCCATGGTGGCGAGCGACGCTTCGAGTTCGGTCCGCGCGGCCGCGAGCTCCCCGGTCGCGGTGAGGGCGCGGCCGAGCTCGGTGCGGGCGCGGGCCACGTTGTACGGGTCGGCGGCCAGTGCCTCGCGAGCGCGGGTGAGGTGCTCGATCGCCGGTTCGGGCCGACCGGCCCGGAGCTGGGTCGAGCCGAGGTTGATCAGCGCGAGTCCGACGTCGTGCGTCCGGTTCTGGCGTTCGCTCAACCGGTGGTCTTCGGTGAACCAGTTCACCGCGTCGTCGAGCCTGCCCTGTGCCAGCGCGACCAGGCCGAGGCCTTCCACCGACCGGATCTCGACGACCTCGTTGCCCGCCTTCCGCGCGGCTTCGCGTCCCGCCTCGTAGTGCGAGACGGCTTCGTCGTACCGGCCGGTGCCGCGGCAGGCGGCGCCGGAGCGGTTGTGCATCAGGGCCTCCGCGGAGGCGTTGCCCCAAGCCCGCGCGCAGCGCACGCCTGCCTGGCTCACCTCCAGGAAATCCGGATAGTGCTTGCGCAGCAGGAAGAGCGGCCACATCGCGGCGGCGAGCTGCCAGCCGAGTTCGGGCAGCTGCCACGTTTCGGCGGTCTTGACGGCCGCGATGAGGTTCTCGCGTTCCAGTTCGAGCCAGGCGAGTTCCTCGTCGGGGGACGCGAACGAGACCGCCGTCGGTGGCCGGTACTCGTAGCGGTACGGGATGGGGTCCTGGTCGGGGACCGTCACGGCGGTGGCCTTCGAGGCGGCGAAGAGGTACCACTCGAGCATGCGGCGCACCGCGATGTCGCGGTCGTACTCGTTGCCCGCCGTCTTCTCCTTGGCGTGCAGCCGCGCGAGATCGTGGAAGGTGTACCGGTCGTCGCCGCGGTCGATCAACAGGCCGACGTCGACGAGCTGGTCCAGCAGGTCGTCGGCGACCTCCTCGCGGACGGCGATCGACGCGGCCGCCACCCCGACCCCGAAATCAGGGCCGGGATGAAGCCCGAGCGCCGCGTACAGCGCCGCCGCGTCCGAGGGGAGCTCGTCGTAGGAGAGGTTGAAGCTGGCTTCCACCGATTGCGCCTCTTTCGTCGACAGCGTGGCCAGTCGACGATATTCCTTCCCCAGTTCGGTGGCGATCTTCTCCAGCGACATCTTCGGCCGTCCGGCCAGCTTGGCGCTCACCGTGGTGAGGGCGATCGGCAGGCCGCCGCACAGCTCGGCGATGTCGCGCGCTTGTGCGGCTTCGGCACCGACCCGCTCCGCGCCGACCGCGCGGCCCAGCAGTTCGGCGCTGTGCGCGGAACCGAACGGGGCCAGCTCGACCAGCCGCGCGCGATGTTCGGTCTGGAGCCTGCCCAGACGCCGCCGCGAAGTCACGATCACGAGGCTTCCTTCGCCGGCGGGCAGCAGCGGAAGCACCTGTTCGGTCGATCCCGCGTTGTCGAGCAGCACGAGCAACGGTCGCTCGGCGGTCGTCGTGCGGTACAGGGCGGTGAGCTCCTCGACGTCCGAGGGCAGCCCCTCCGGCGGAACACCCAGCGCGCGGAGGAACCGGCCGAGTGCTTCGTTCGCCGAGAGCGGGCCGTTGGTACTGAACCCGCCGAGATCCGCCCACAGGTGCCCGTCCGGGAAGCGGTCACCGAGCCGGCGTCCCCACGCGGTGGCCAGCGCGGTCTTCCCGATCCCGCCCTGACCGCTGATCAGCTGGACGACCGGCCCGTCGGTGTCGTGCTGGGTCAGCAGCTTTTCGAGCAACGCGAGTTCGGCGGTGCGGTTGGTGAAATGCGCGGGCGCGGGCGGGAGCTGGCGCGGGCCCGAACTCACCTGCCGGGTGAGCTTCACCGCCGATCGCTGCCGCGGTACCTGTGGCGTGCTGACTTCACTTTCACCCGGCAACGGGCCGCCCATCGACCATCCCCTCTTCGGGTTAACCCCAGCGAACGCGTAGAGCATCGCGGTGAAGGTCCGAAGAGGACAGGGAAACCGGCCAAATGCGGCCGGATGGAGCAAGGTGTGTAACAGCTTCCCCGAATGTGTGGCTCGCGATGTCGAGACCGGCGCGACGGTGTCGTCCCCGGGGCGATCGCGGCCGGAGCGGCCGCGCGAACCGGAGGGACGGACATGCGCAAGCTCATCGTTCAGCAATGGGTCACGGTCGACGGCATCGTCGCGGAGGAGGACGGCGGCCTGAGCTTCGTCTCGGGAGAGCCGTTCTCCGAGAAGACCGAGCCGGCGTTCAAGGCGAGCGTGATGGGGCTCGTCGATTCGGTCGACACGATGATCCTGGGCGCGAACACCTACGCCATGGCCAAGGACTACTGGCCTCACGCCGAAGAGCAGGGTGAATACGGCGAGAAGGTCAACGGGCTCACCAAGTTCGTCGCCTCGTCCAAGCTGGAGGACGCCCCGTGGGGCGGCTTCCCCGCCGCGACCGTGACCCGCGACGCGGCTGCCACCGTCCGCGAACTCAAGGAGCGGCCCGGCAAGGACCTGTGGCTGTGGGGGAGCCTGACGCTCATGCGGTCGCTGCTGGACGCCGGTCTCGTCGACGAGTTCCGGATGATGGTCAGCCCGGTGTCGCGCGGCAAGGGGACGCGCTTGTTCGAAGACCGGCGCGACCTGAAGCCGATCGAGGCCACCGCGTTCGAGAACGGAGTAGTGATCCTGCGGTACGCGGTCGGGAACTAGGCGCCGCCGCCTAGGTCGTCGGCACGACCGGGGCTCGCGTGAGGACGACGGCGAAGCCGAACGCGAGCCCCATCACCGTCAGCTCCAGCGTCGCCCACGCCGCCAGCGCGGTCCGGTTGTGCCGCACGATCTGCGGCATCAGCTTCCAGCGCGTGTACGCGCCGAGGCTCGCGATCACGCCGGTGCACAACAGTTTCAGCAGCACCAGCTGCCCGTACGGCGTGGTGAAGACGCCTTCCCAGAACCCGAGCGACGGGTTGAGCGAGATCTCGATCAGCCCGTTGAACAGCCCGGTCGCCGCGCCCAGGATCAGGCACAGCGTCGCCAGTTTGGAGAACCGCGGCAGCGCGTGCGCCAGCAGTGTCCGGTTCCCGACGAGCAGCACCGCCATCGCCCCGAGCCCTCCGGTCCAGGCGACGGCGCTCATCACGTGCAGTTCCATCGAGATCATCGTGTAGTCGTGGTAGTTCCAGTTCGACGCGTGCCCGGTGACCGGCAGCGGCAGCAGCGCGAACAGGCCCAGCCCGACGCGGACCTCGGCGGGCACCTTCTCGCCGTGTTTCAGCGCGAGGA
Organism: Amycolatopsis sp. NPDC102389; assembly: GCF_044765885.1. Classification (NCBI taxonomy): domain Bacteria; kingdom Bacillati; phylum Actinomycetota; class Actinomycetes; order Pseudonocardiales; family Pseudonocardiaceae; genus Amycolatopsis; species Amycolatopsis sp. NPDC102389. The sequence goes on along the minus strand of NZ_JBIWKX010000003.1, from coordinate 16,623 downwards.
TCCCGAGTCCCGCGTGCAGCAGGGCCAGGACCGCGACGATCAGCAGCGCCTTCCCTGCGCCGACGTCGGCGATGTAGCTCCCGACGTCCGACATCGACAGCGTGCTGGACCCCGGCCGGTATTCGGCGGTCTGCAGGATCAGCGCGACGAGCGCGGTGGTCGCCCAGACCAGCGCGGCCGCGACGCTCGCGGGCCGCGCGATCCGCATGATCGGCTCGGAGAGCTTCGGCCGGTCGTAGCCGACCAGTACCGAAAGCAGCGCCAGCCCGATCGTGGCGACCGCCGAGATGTCCAGCAGCACCCGCACGATCGGGATCGAGACCGAGACCACCTCGCTGACCTGCGCGACCCCGGGCACCGGGGCGGTGGCCGTCAGCGCGACACCGATCAGGGCGCCGACGATCCCCGCCGTCACCACGCAGAACAGGACGGCGACGCGGGCGCGCGAGGTGGTCTCGGCCTGGGTCATGAGCCGCTCTTCTCCTTGTCACCGGCGCCGGTGCGCAGTGCGACGGTCAGTCCGACGGCGAGCAGCACGACGGCGCCCGCGATCCACACCCAGATCGGCACGCCGGACGAGCTCTCACCGCCGGTCGCCTTGGTCGTGTCGGCCTGGCCCGCGTTGCTGCGCGCGGCGTCGGCGCTCGCCGGGGTCCCGGTGCCCGCGGCGGTGAGGGTGAACGGCACCTCACCGGTCACGGCGTGCCCGTCCGCGGACAGGATCCGGTAGCCGATCTTGTACTCGCCCGCCGGGCCGAGCGGCCGCAGCGGCACGGTCACGACGCTGTCGCGGACCTCGACCTGGCCTTCGGCCCACTGGCCGCCGCCCGGTCCGATGACCGCGATCTGGTTGACGTTCGCGTTCTGGACGTACTGGTCGAACGTGAGCGTGACCTTCGCGGGCCCGGCGGCGAGCGAAGCACCCTTCGCCGGGTCCGAGGAGATCAGGACGTTGTGCGCCAGCGCCGGGGTGGCGGTGGCGAGCCACGCCACCCCGGTGATCGCCAGCGCGATGAGCGCCTTACGCATTTATTCGGTTCCCTCGGTCTTGCTGGAAGCGGCGGTCGCGCGGCGGGCGCGCAGGGTGGCACCGGCGCCGACGCCGAGGCCGAGCGCGCCGACGACCAGGCCGGCGCCGCCGAGCCAGCGGGCGGTGTTGTCGGAAGACGACGACGCGGCGTGGGATTCCTCGGAGGCCTTCGCGTCGGTGCCGTGGCCGCCGCCGTGCCCGTCGCCGGTCTTCTCGGCGAGCTTCACGCTCGGCGCGGGGTGCTCCGGCTCCTCACCGGAGGCCGGGGTCGGCTGGTTCCACTCGACGACCTTGCCGTTCTCGTACGTCTGGGTGGCCGGGAACTCGATCGCGTCGACCGTGGTCGGGAACTGGCCCGCGCTGATCTGGAACTCCTGGAACTCGCTCGAACCGGCGGCGATCTTGGTGCCGGGCTCCGCGGTCCAGGAGACCTTGGTGACGGCCTCGGTGATCTGCGTGCCGGACGCGGTGGTCACCGGGGCGGGCAGCTTGGACTTGACGACCTCGGACTTCCAGCCGGGGATCGGCTTCGTCCGCACGGAGCTGAGCGCGTACTCGGGCTTGACCGTGATCTCGACCTTGACCGTCCCGGCGTCCTTCTCCTCGTTGGGGACGCGGAAGAAGATCGACCCGTAGCCGCCCTTTTCCGGCTGGGGGCCGTAGACGTTGGCGGTGACGTGGGCCGAGGCGACCCCGGCGGACAGCAGGCCGGCGATACCGACGGTGGCGGCCAGGAAACCGGCGCGCTTGAAGACGTGCTTGGACACGAAAACTCCTGAACGTGAGTGAGACGGCGGGCTCGGGGCCTCGCCGATTACGGGGGAAGAGCTGGGATTCAGGAGAACAGCGGCGGGCCGCGCCTGCCGTGGACGCGGCGGAGGTCCACCCGGACGAGGTGACCGGGGCCCGCCGGACGGGCGAGCACCGGGGACGCCACCGCGACGGGCACCGGGAGCGCGTTGAGGATGAAGGGGACCAGCGCGCGCAGGCAGGAGAGGACGCCGAGCAGCAGCCCGTCGGCCTTGGCCAGCAGCAACGCGGTGACCAGCGTGGCGATGACGTGCGCGGCGGTCATCGCGAGCCCGCCCGAAACGGGTCCGGGGCCGCCGTGTGGTTCGTGACTGCTCAGCGAGCTGAGCACGAGGTGCATCACGACCTGACCGGCGCCGAGGTCGACGATGGTGGCCAGCGGCCCGCGGGCCTTCGCGGCGAGCGCGGCGGCGTTCCAGCCGATCAGCACGGTGAGCAACAGCGTCATCGCCGTATCGGGGAGATCGCCGTCGCCGATCAGGTGAGCGGTCACGGCCAGCGCCGCGGAGCTCACGCCCAGCAAGCCACCACGCACAACGCGTAACGCGCTTCGGTGATGGCTGCCCTTACTCACGGGTGAAGAGTATTCGACGTACGCCCGGGTGGTCGATCTCCTCCCGGCTGTTGAGCAGTGGGAAAGACACCGCCGGAACGGCGCGTGCGTTTGCCCATTTAGGCCGAATGGGGAAGGTTTGCAGGATAAAAGGCGGTAAACCGGGGTTTGACCGCGCGGCTTTTGGGTAGTCAGGCTCCCGATACAGCTACTCCGAATGGGTGAGGAGTCTCACCCAGAGGCGGCGGGAGAACCAGCACGCGATGAATCTCTTCGAGTACATCTCGGATCGGTGGGACAGACTCGCCCTCCAAGGGCTCCTCCATGTCAGCGCGGTCGTGCAGTGCACGATCCTGGCCGCCGTCCTCGGCGTGGTGATCGGCGTCGCCGTCTACCGCAGCCCGGTCGGGTCGGCCGTGGCGACGGCGTTGGCGAGCACGATCCTCACCGTCCCCTCCTTCGCCCTCCTGGGGCTTCTCATCCCGGTGTTCGGCCTCGGCGCGAACACCACCGTCATCGCCCTGGTGCTCTACGCGCTGCTGCCGATCGTGCGGAACACGATCGTCGGGCTGAGCGGCGTGGATCCGGCGGTCAGTGACGCGGCGCGCGGGATCGGCATGAGCCGGTTCGGCGTGCTGACCAGGGTGGAGCTGCGGCTCGCCTGGCCCGCGATCCTCGCCGGCATGCGGGTCGCGACGCAGATGCTCATGGGCATCGCGGTCATCGCGGCCTACGCGAAGGGCCCGGGCCTCGGCTCCGAGGTCTTCTCCGGCCTCACCAACGCGGGGAGCACGAACTCCCTCAACCAGGCACTCACCGGGACGCTCGGGGTCGTCGTCCTCGCGCTGATCCTCGACGCCGTTTACGTCCTGATCAACCGTTTGACCGTCTCTAGGGGTGTCCGTGGCTGAGTCTCCTGAAACCGTATCCGGCGTCGAAATCGAGCTGGAGAACGTCACGAAGCGCTACCCCGGCACCCGTGAGCCCGCGGTCGACGACTTCTCGATGGTGGTGCCCGCGGGCAAGATCGTGGTCTTCGTCGGCCCGTCCGGCTGTGGCAAGACCACGACCATGCGGATGATCAACCGGCTGATCGAGCCGACGTCGGGCCGCATCACCATCGGCGGTGACGACGCGCTGAAGCTCGACGTCGACACCCTGCGCCGCCGCATCGGCTACGCGATCCAGCAGGCCGGGCTCTTCCCGCATTTCACCGTCGCGCAGAACATCGCGGTGGTGCCGGGGCTGCTCGGCTGGGACAAGAAGAAGGTCAACGACCGGGTCGAGGAGATGATGGACCTGGTCGGGCTGGACCCGGCCGATTTCCGCGACCGGTTCCCGCGTCAGCTGTCCGGTGGGCAGCAGCAGCGCGTCGGCGTCGCGCGGGCGCTCGCGGCCGACCCGCCGGTGCTGCTGATGGACGAGCCGTTCGGCGCGGTCGACCCGATCACCCGCGGCAACCTGCAGGACGAACTGCTGCGGCTGCAGACCGAGCTGAAGAAGACGATCGTCTTCGTCACCCACGACTTCGACGAGGCCGTGAAGCTCGGCGACAAGATCGCGGTGCTCGGCAACCAGTCGAAGATCCTCCAGTACGACACCCCGGACGCGATCCTCGCCAACCCGGCCGACGACACGGTCGCCGGTTTCGTCGGCGCCGGTGCCTCGCTGAAGCAGTTGACGCTGCTGCGGGTCCGCGACGTCGAGCTGAAGCAGGACGCGCTGACGGCGACGGTCAGCGAATCGCCCTCCGAGGTCCGCGAGAAGCTGACCCAGCAGCGCAAGCATTTCGTGCTGGTGCTCGACCAGCGCCGCCGTCCGATGCGGTGGGTGCACGTCCGCGAGCTGACCAAGGCGACCTCGCTGGCCACCGCGGGCAAACCGTTGCGCGACTACGTCAGCCTCCAGTCGACCCTGCAGGACGCGCTCGAAGCCATGCTCGCCGAGGGCGGCAGCGTCCCGGTGACCGGCGCTCGCGGCGAATACGCCGGGACGATCGAGCTCGACACCGTCATCGCGACGATCCAGCAGCTGCGCGAGGAGCACTCCGACGACAACCCGGCGGAAGGTGTGACCGCATGACGGCCGTCGATACCGGCTTCTCCACCGAGTCCTCGTCGAGAAGCGCCGAACGGGTCCGGCTGTTCGCCCAGCCCGCCGCGGTGCTGCTGATCGTCGCCGGGGTGCTGATCTGGGTGTTCAGCAGTGACCTCACCGCGACGGAGAAGGAGACCCTCAACGCCGCCGGGCTGTTCGCCGCGCTGCGCGACCACCTGGCGATGACCGTCGTGGTCACCGCGATCGTGGTCGCCGTGGCGGTACCGCTCGGCGTGCTCGTGACGCGGCCCTGGGCGAAATGGGCGGCGCCGGTCTTCCTGGCGGTCGCGAACATCGGCCAAGCCGCGCCCGCGCTCGGCGTGCTGGTGCTGTGGTTCATCGTCACCGGCGCCACCGGCGGGCTGTGGGTCGCCGCGCTGCCACTGGCGTTCTACTCGCTGCTTCCGGTGCTGCGGAACACGATGGTCGGTATCCAGCAGGTCGAGCCCGCGCTGATCGACGCCGGCCGCGGGATCGGCATGTCGGCCTCCGGTGTGCTGTGGCGGGTGGAGCTCCCGCTGGCCGTCCCGCTGATCCTGGCCGGCCTGCGGACCTCGCTGGTGCTGGCCGTCGGCACGGCGACCTTCGGCATGTTCGTCAACGCCGGCGGTTTCGGCCTGCTCATCGACACCGGCTACAAGCTCAACCTGACGAAGGTGCTGATCACCGGCTCGGTGCTCGCCGTCGCGCTGGCGCTGCTGGTGGACTGGCTCGGCGCGGTGGCGGAACAGTTCTTCGGACCGAAGGGACTGCGCTGACATGCGACGTCTGAAAGCACTGTTCGGCGCGGTCCTGTTGTGCGGCACGCTTTCCGCGTGCGGGCTCGAGGTCAACACCGCGCTGCCGTACAAGATCGAACCCGGTTCGATCCAGCCCATCGAGTCGCTCAAGGGCGTCAAGGTGACGGTGGGCTCGAAGGACTTCACCGAGAACATCATCCTGGGCTACATGGCCGAGATGGCGCTTTCCGCGGCGGGCGCGGACGTCGTCGACCTGACCGACATCAAGGGGTCGAACTCCTCGCGGCAGGCGCTGCTCGCCGGCCAGACCGACGTCACCTGGGAGTACACCGGCACCGGCTGGATCAACTACCAGGGCAACGAACTCCCCGTCCCCGGCGGGGAACAAGCCCAGTACGAAGCCACGAAGGCGGCCGACGAGGCGAAATTCGGCGTCACCTGGCTGAACTACTCACCGCTCAACGACCAGTACGCCTTCGCGGTCACCGAGGCCTACGGCGCGGCGAACAACCTGAAGACGACGTCGGACCTGGCGGCGTTCCTCAAGAAGAAGCCTGACCAGAACGTGTTCTGCCTGGAGACCGAGTTCACCAGCCGTCAGGACGGTTTCCCCGCCGCCGTGCGGGCGTACGGGTTCCAGAACCCGGTGATCAAGAACTTCGGCATCGGGACGATCTACTCGGCCGTGGCGAGCGGGACCTGCCCGATCGGCGAGATCTTCACGACCGACGGCCGGATCGCCGGGCTGAAGCTCCGCGTCCTCGAAGACGACAAGAAGGCGTTCCCGCAGTACAACGCCGTGGCGACGCTGCGGACGGAATTCCTGAACCAGCACCCGGAAATCCGCGGACCGCTGGAAGCCGTCAGCGCGGCCCTCGACAACGAGCAGATGATCGAGCTGTGCAAGCAGGTCGACGTCGACGGTCGTGACCAGGGCGAGGTCGCCTACGAGTGGATGAAGAAGAAGGGTTTCATCAAGTAGTCCTCGTGAGTGGCTAGGGCGGTTCTAACCGTCCTAGCCACTCACGAGCCCGAGTCAGATCCCCAGTCGGTGCAGCAGCTTTCCCTCGAGCTGGTCCAGCTCGCCGGCCACGGCCCGGTGCGCCGCCTTCCGCCGCGCGGCGGGCATCCGCTCCGAAGCGCGAACGGTCGCCGAAAGCTGCTCCAGCGTCCCCTGGGTGTCCTTCGCGAAGGCCGCGTCGGCGTCGGTCGCCTTCGCGGACCTCTTCAGCTCCGCGAGCCCCTGCGTCAGCCCCGCGATCCGCGCGTGCAGTGCGGCACCGCGCCCGCTGTACTCGCCGAGCTGGTCGACGGCGACGCCGAGTTTCTTCGCTTGATAACGGTCGTATAGCTCTCGTGCGGCACCCGCCGCTCGAACGGCGTACGGCGCGATCACCGGCAGTACGGCCGGTCCGAGCACTTTGGCCACCGCGACGGCGTTCTTCGCCTTCTTCGGGGTGATCCTGCCTTCGCCCTCGATGGCTTTGGCCTTGCGCGCCATGGCACCTCCCACGCTGTGTCACAGTCGAACTTACTGGTCCCCGATGTGGCGGGCATGTCGGCTTGCCGGTGGCCTTCTAGAGTGTTGTCCGTGAGTAACGAGGTGCTACTGGACGCGGGAGCGGTGAGCCGCTGCCGGCGTCGCGTGCACCTCGAACACGATCCGGCGATGCGCGAGGTGCCGCTCGCCCCGCCCGACCCCGCCGCGCAGCAGCGGATCGCCGACGCGTCGGCGCATCGCGACGCGATCGTGCGGCAGCTCATGGACGCGACGGGACCCGGCGCGACCTGGGTCAAGATCCCCCGCGACCTCCCGGCCGCCGAGCGCGTGCAGCTCACCGAAGAGGCCTTCGCCGCCGAAGCGCGCTACATCTGGGGCGCGCTGTTGCCGGTCGATCGTGCCGGTCACCGGCGTGGCGGCTCCGAACTCCTGGTCCACACCGGCGACGGCTACGTGCCGGTGCTGGTCGTGCGGCATCGCATCACCGATCGCGGCGCGGGCGCGCCGACCACGGCGATGACCGACCTCGACCCGGCGAACCGGCTGCCCGACCCGGCGCGAAAGGTCCGTTCGCAGCCGCGGGACCAGATGCGGCTCGCGCACCTCTACCGGATGCTCGAAGCGCTCGGAAAGCACGAAGGACACCGCGCCGTCGGCGGCGTCATCGGGCTCGACGCGGACGTCGTCGTCTGGCACGACCTGTCCGCGGCCACCTGGCCTGGTGGCCGAAGCGCGCTGACGGAGTACCAGAGCCGCTTCGCCGACAGGCTCGCCATCGCGAACGCCGCCGCCGAAGGGGACGAGCCGCTCGCCGAACCGTCTCGTGTCCTCGAATGCCGGCGCTGCCCTTGGTGGCCGACGTGCGAGGTCGTGCTCACCGAAACCCGCGACGTCAGCCTGGTCGTCCGCGGCGAGGACGCGATGGAGCTGCGCCGCGCCGGTGTGTCCACAGTGGACAAGCTGGCCGCGCTCGATCCCGCCGACGAGCCCCCGCCGATGAACTGGACCGGCGGCACCTTCGCCGACTCGATCATCCTGGCGCGCGCCTGGCTCGCCGATCTCACGATGGTGCGCAAGGTCGACCGCGTCGAGGTCTCGCGCGGCGATGTCGAGGTCGACGTCGACATGGAGAGCTTCGGTGATTCCGGCGCGTACCTGTGGGGTTCACTGCTGACCGGCGCCGACATCGGGATGGAGCAGGGCTACCGGGCGTTCGCGACCTGGGAGCCGTTGCCGACCGCGGACGAGGCCCGGTCGTTCGCCGAGTTCTGGGCCTGGTTCACCGAAGTCCGCGAGCGCACGCTCGCCGCGGGCCTGACCTTCCGCGCCTACTGCTACAACGCGCTCGCCGAGAACCGCTGGCTCTTCGGCTCCGCGAGCCGGTTCGGCGATCACCCCGGCGTCCCCAAGAAGGCCGAGATCGCGTCCTTTGTGGACTCCGAGGAATGGATCGACCTCTTCCGCAGCGTCACCGACCAGTTCCTGTGCTCGCAGGGCAAGGGGCTCAAGGTGATCGCGCCGGTCGCCGGATTCGCCTGGCGCGACCCGGAAGCGGGCGGCGAGGCGTCGATGAGGTGGTACCGCGACGCCGTCGGCATGGACGGCGGTGTCCCCGACGACGTCCAGCGGGAGCGCCTGCTGCGCTACAACGAGGACGACGTCCTGGCGACATACGCGCTGCGGAACTGGATGACCGACCACGCGCAGACGTCCGTGCCGTACATGAACGACCTCTGACCCCGGCTCTCGCCGACCTTGCGATCACTCGTGCCCCTGTGGATACTCGTAGACGAGTACTCGTCTACGAGGAGGCTGGGTGAAGCGGCGCAAGGTCGGGAATCTGCTGGCGCTGGCGATCCTGTCCACGCTGAACGAGCGGCCGATGCATCCGTACGAAATGGCCTCGATCCTGAAGGCGCGCGGCAAGGACCGCGACATGGGGATCAAATGGGGCTCGTTCTACACCGTCGTCGGCAACCTGGGGAAACACGGTTTCATCGAGGCCGTCGAGAGCACTCGCGACGGCGCTCGCCCCGAGCGCACGGTGTACCGGATCACCGACGCCGGCCGTGACGAAATGCTCGACTGGTTGCGCGAACTGCTGGCCGAGCTCGCACCGGAGGAGCCGAAGTTCGTCGCCGGGCTGTCGGTGCTGGGATGGCTCGGCCCGGACGAGGTGATCACCCTGTTCCGCACCCGGCTGGTGGCGCTGGACGAGGAGATCGCCGCGGGGCGCGCGGAACTGGCGCGGCTCCTCGAGGAGATCCCGCGGCTGGTGCTGCTCGAAGCCGAGTATCACCTGGCCATGCGGCAGGCGGAAGCGGACTGGGTCCGCTCGATCCTCGGGGAACTGACTTCCGGTTCGATGCCCGGTCTCGCCGACTGGCGGACCTTCCACGAGACCGGAGTACTTCCGGCCGATGTGGCCGAGCTTGTCGAAAGGGGGAGCACGACCGGCTGAAAGAACCCCGGCGAGGTGTTGCAGCACCCCGCCGGGGCGAACGATCCCGCAACCGGAACCCGGCCACGAGACGGCACTTCGAGGATAACCGGGCTCCGGGAATCAACCTGGAGAGACCATGACGAACATCAAGGACAGGAAGCGGTTCAAGCTCATCCCGGAGATGGGCGGCGCGTTGGCACGGAACTACGCCAAACAGCGCGGAACCGAACCGCAGATCGAACTCTGGCGGAAGCAGGCCCGCGAACTCACCGCGGACCTGCCGGAAGACACGAAGATCCTCGAAGTCGCCTTCGGTCCCGGCTACTTCGCCGTCGAACTGGCGAGGCTCGGGTTCTCCGTCACCGGCCTCGACGTCGCACCGGCGTTCGTCGAGATCGCGAGTGAGTACGCGCGAAACCAAGGCGTCGACGCCGAGTTCCGCGAAGGGGACGTCGCCGGTATGCCGTTCGAGGACGAGTCGTTCGACTTCGTCGTCTGCCAGGCCGCGTTCAAGAACTTCGTGTGGCCGGTGAAGTCGCTCGACGAGATGTACCGCGTACTGCGTCCGGGTGGCACGGCCGTGGTCCAGGACATGAACCGGGACGCGACCGACGGCGACATCGTGCGTGAGGTCGAGAGCATGAAGCTCGGCAAACTCGCCGCGCTCGGTGTCCGGCAGGCACTCGGCGGGCTCCGGCGGCGTGCCTACACGCCTGTCGGTTTCGGCGGACTGGTCGCCGAAACCGCGTTCCGGACCTGCGAGGTCACCACCGCGGGCATCGGCATGGACGTGCGCCTCACCCGTCCCTGAGATGCTGTGAAAGGCCCGTTGCTTGCAAAATTTGCAAGCAACGGGCCTTTCACAGCACGCGGGAGAGGCTCAGCGAGGAGCCATGCGCAGCGAGCCGTCCATCCGGATGACCTCGCCGTTCAGGTAGTCGTGGTCGATCAGCGACAGCGCGAGCTGCGCGTACTCGTCCGGCCGCGCGAGCCGCTTCGGGAACGGCACGCCCTCGGCCAGCGAAGCGCGGAACTCCTCGCTCACCGTCGCCAGCATCGGGGTGTCGACGATGCCCGGCGCGATGGTCAGCACGCGGATCCCGTGCGACGCGAGGTCGCGCGCGGCGGGCAGGGTCATCCCGACGATGCCGCCCTTGGACGACGAGTACGCGACCTGCCCGATCTGGCCGTCGAAGGCGGCGACCGACGCGGTGTTGATGATGACGCCGCGCGCGTTGTCGGCCAGCGGCTCGGTTTTGGCGATGGCCTCGGCGGCCAGCGTCAGCACGTTGAAGGAGCCGATCAGGTTGATCTGGACGACCTTCGCGTACAGGGCGAGGTCGTGCGGGCCCTTCTTCGAAAGGATCCGCGCGGACGGCCCGATCCCGGCGCAGTTCACCACGGTCCGCAGCGGCACCCCGGATTCGGCCGCGGTCGCGACGGCGGCCCGTACCTGCTCGGGGTCGGTCACGTCCGCCTCGACGTAGGTGATGCCCTCGACCTGCTCGGCGTTGGCGATGGCACCGGCGAGGTCCAGCGCGAAGACCCGCGCGCCCTTCGCGGCGAGCGCCTTCGCGGTCGCGCCGCCGAGCCCGGACGCGCCACCCGTGACGAGCGCCGCGGTATCGGTGATCTGCATGTTCTCCCTTTCGTCGGCAACCGTTCATAGGTTAACGCTCGTTCGCATCGGGCCCAGGTGGGATGGCTCACTCCGGTGCGAAGCATGTCGTGAGGAGTATTCGGGCCTGAAGCATTCCGTTCGCTCGGAGGTCAACTCCGGCTGTCACCTTCAGCAGCATGAGCGCTGCTCGGATCGTGGTGGTGGGGACCGGTTACGTCGGATTGACCACGGGGGCCTGCCTGGCCGGCCTGGGGCATCGAGTCACTTGCGTCGATGTCGACCAGGCCAAGGTCGCAAGGCTTTCCGCCGGACGGGTGGACATCCTGGAGCCGGGATTGTCGGAGCTGGTGTCGAGGGGGCTGACCAGCGGAAGACTTGAGTTCGTGGTCGGCGCGCGCGAGGCCGTTCGCGGCGCGGAGGCCGTTTTCCTTTGTGTGCCAACGCCGATGGGCGCGGGCGGCTCGGCGGACCTGCGGGCCGTCGAAGCCGTGACCACCGAGATCGGCGACGTCATTCCTTCGGGTTGCGCGCTGGTCACCAAATCGACCGTCCCGGTGGGGACGTCGAAGCGCATCCAGGCGATGCTCGGCCGCACGGACGTGCCGGTCGTGTCGAATCCGGAATTCCTGCGCGAGGGCACCGCGGTCGAGGACTTCCTGGGCCCCGACCGGATCGTCGTCGGTTCGGACGACGTCGCGGCCGCTCGCTGGGTCGGCGATCTCTACGCCGACCTCGCCGCCCCGGTCGTCGTCGCCGACGCGGCCAGCGCGGAACTGGTGAAGTACGCGGCGAACTGCTTCCTCGCGATGAAACTGTCCTATGTGAACTCGATCGCCGAACTGTGCGAACGCCTCGGCGCGGACATCGACCTGGTCACCGAGGGCATGGGGTACGACCGCCGCATCGGCCGCTCGTTCCTCAAACCCGGCCCCGGCTGGGGCGGCTCGTGCCTGCCGAAGGACACCAGCGCGCTGGTCAAGGTCGCCGAGTCGGTGCAATACGATTTCACGCTGCTCACCTCGGCGATCGAAGAGAACATCGCGCAGCGGGACCGGATCGTCGCGAAGATCGCCGGCGCCGTCGGTGGCACGCTGGCCGGTTCGCGGATCGGCGTCCTCGGGCTGGCGTTCAAGGCCGGGACGAACGACCTGCGCGACTCACCCGCGCTCGCGGTCGCCTCCGTTCTGGGCGCGCTCGGCGCGGAACTGACCGCCTACGACCCCGCCGTCGGCGGGCATATCGACGGCATGACCGTGGTCGACGACCCGTACCAGGTCGCGAAGGCGGCCGACGCCGTCGTCGTGCTGACGGAATGGGACGAGTTCAAACGGCTCGACTGGACCTACATGGCCGAGCAGATGGACGGCGATTCGGTCGTCGACACGCGCAATCTCCTTGACCCGCAACGCATCCTGGACGCAGGCCTGTCGTGGCAGGGCGTCGGGCGGCCGCGGGCGGCGCTGCGGCGGAAGGTCGCCGTCTCATGACACCAGTGAAACGAGCTTGAGCAGCCCTTCCACGACCTCCTCGGCCGTCGGACCGTTCTCCGGGGCGAGCATGTGCTGCAGCATCACGCCCGAATTCAGCGCTGTCGCCACCGCGCCGATCCGGCGCTCATCCGCTTCGGTGAGGGTGTCCTCGTCGATCCCGAGGATGCCCGCCGCCATTCCCCGGCGGCCCTCGCGCTGCGCGGCGGCGAGCTGTTTCCGCAGCTCAGGGTGATGCTCGGATTGCACGAACGCCTCGATCGAGGCGATCCACAGCTGCCGGTTGCGCCCGTAGGAGTCGATCATCGCGCGCCAGGAAGCCGCGTACTGCTCGGACGGTGAGGCGCCGGGGTCGACGGCGCCCCGCATCTCGACCTGGATCTCCTTGCCCCAGTCGTCCATCGCCTGCGAGAACGCCGTCAGCAGCAGGGCTTCGCGCGATCCGAAGTGGTAGCCGATCGCCGCGTGGCTGACGCCCGCCGCCGTCGCGATGTCCCGCACCGTCGTGCGTGACCAGCCTTTTTCCTTCAAACACTCGATGGCGCCCGCCATCAGGTCCTCGCGATTACCCATGCCCGAGATCCTAGACCACGCGGTTTATCCATTTGGTTTGACCAAGCGGCTTGACCAAGCGTGCAAATCTGCCGTACGGTCGTTCCCATCACCACGAACCAGGGAGCAGCCATGACGACCACCGTTCTGATCTCCGGCGCCGGCATCGCGGGTCCGGCCCTCGCCTTCTGGCTGCGGAAGCGCGGTTTCGCGCCGACCGTCGTCGAACGCGCCCCGGCTCTGCGTGAAGGCGGCAGCGCGGTCGACTTCCGCGGCGAGCAGATGACCCTGCTGAAGCGCATGGGAATCCTCGACGACATCCGCGCGAAGGAAACCGCGATGGGTGCGCAGGTCATCGTCGACCCGCGAGGCAAGAAGGTCGCGCAGATGCCGTCGGTCTTCTTCAGCGGCGAAGTCGAGATCGAGCGCGGAGACCTGACGCGCATCCTCTACGACCACACGAAAGACGACGTCGAGTACGTCTTCGGCGACTGGATCACCGGGCTCGACGAGGTCTCGGACGGCGTCGACGTCAGCTTCGCCCATGGCGAGCCGCGCAGATTCGACCTGGTCGTCGGCGCGGACGGGCTGCACTCCGGGGTGCGGCGGCTGACGTTCGGCGACGAAGAGCTGTTCCGCACCGACCTCGGCTTCCACACCGCGGGCTTCACCGCGCCCAACCACCTGGACCTCGACCATCTCGGCCAGATCTGCAGCGTCCCCGGCCGGACGGTCATGGTCGCCAGCGGTCGCGACCGCTCGGCTCTCAATGTCAGCTTCGTCTTCACTTCGGAGTCGCTGGAGGTGCGCCGGCGCGATGTCGAGGCGCAGAAGAAGGTGCTCGCCGAGCGCTACGCCGATTTCGGCTGGGAAATCCCGAAACTGCTGGAAGGCCTCGGCGCCGCCGACACGCTGTACTTCGACTCGCTCAGCCAAATCCACCTCGACAAGTGGTCACAGGGCCGGGTCGTGCTGCTCGGTGACGCGGCCTGGTGCGCGGGTCCGGGCGGTTCGGGTACGGGGCTCGCGATGATGGGCGCGTACATCCTGGCGGGGGAACTCGCCGCCGCGCACGGCGACCACGAAGTCGCTTTCGCTCGCTACGAAAAGAAACTGCGCGGTCCGGTGAAGATCTCGCAGAAGCAGGCGGCCGGGATCGGCACGTTCCTCGCGCCGAAGACGCGGTTCATGGTCGGCTACCGCAACTTCCTGTACCGCGTGCTGGGTTCGCGGCCGATGACCAAGGTGTTCACGTGGATCACCTCGCGGGCGGCGAACGCGGCGACGCTGGAAAACTATGACGCCCCGGTGGCCGCGCGGGGATAGTTTCGGTGGGTGATGGAGGAGAAGGAGTTTCGCCGGGCCTGCTACGAGGCGGCTCGGCGAACACGCGGCCGGGTCACCCGGTTCCGGTCGTACCAGGAGCCGGGGAACTTCGAGCAGGCGGAGATCGCCTATCCGCACCGGACCGCCGCGGTGTTGTGGGCACAAGAGTGGGACGGCCGACGGTGTGAGATCTTCGGAATCGCCGAAGCGCCCGTCAACTATGGATCGATCACCTTCGTTGACGAGCCAGGACTGCTGGCTGTTCTGCGAGAGCTACTTCCCGGGCACAGGTTGTACACGCGGGCAGAGCTTGAAGCGCCGATCGACCTCACGGCGCCGCCGTGGGTGAACGATCGCGAAGCCAGGTATTGGCGACCTGAGAACCTCGGTGAAGTCATCTTCAATTGCTGGGACTGAAAAAGTAGTTAGCAAAGCGTAGTATCGGCCAGGTGTTCACGACCAGGCCGGAACTGGCCGGCACCCACGGCATGGTGGCATCGACGCATTGGCTGGCCTCGGCCACCGGCATGGCGGTGCTCGAAAACGGCGGCAACGCCTTCGACGCGGCGGTAGCGGCCGGGTTCGTCCTGCAGATCGCCGAGCCGCATCTCTGCGGCCCGGCGGGGCAGGTCCCCGGCATCTTCGTCACCGCGACGGACCGGACTCCGAGAGTCCTCGCAGGTCAGGGGGTCTCGCCCGCGGCCGCGACGCCCGAATACTTCGCGGAGCTGGGGCTCGACCTGATCCCCGGCAGCGGCTTGCTCCCCGCGACCGTCCCGGGCGCGTGGGACGGCTGGCTGCTGCTCCTGCGGGATCACGGCACGAAATCGTTGCGCGATGTGCTCGGCTACGCGATTTCCTACGCGCGTAACGGGATTCCGCTGGTCAGCCGGGTCGGCGACACCATCCGCGCGGTCCAGGACCTGTTCACCGAGCATTGGCCGACGTCGGCGGCGCTCTGGATGCCGGACGGCAAGCCCGTCGAGGGCCTGCATCGCAATCCGGCGCTCGCGGACACGTGGGAGCGGCTGCTCGCCGAGGCCGAGTCGGTCAGCGGCCGCGAGGCGCAGATCGACGCCGGACGCCGCGCGTGGTCGCAAGGTTTCGTCGCCGAAGCGATCGAGGCGTTCAGCCGCAAGGCATTCCGTGACGACTCCGGCCGCGATCACGCCGGTCTCCTCACCGGCGAGGACATCGCGGGCTGGGAAGCGACGTACGAGGACGCGCTGCAGGTCGATTTCGGTGACTGGGGCCTGGTGAAGATGGGCGCCTGGACGCAAGGCCCGGCGCTGCTGCAGCAGGCACGGTTGCTGGACGGCCTGCGCGACGAACTGTCCTATGTGGACGGAATCCCGACGGAGCGCACGGTGCACTTGGCCGTCGAAGCGGCGAAGCTGGCGTTCGCGGATCGTGAGGCGTGGTACGGGGATTCGCCCGACGTGCCGATCGAGTTGCTGATCTCCCGCGAGTACGCGGACGCCCGCCGTTCCTTGATCACCGACGAAGCGTCCGCCGAACTCCGTCCCGGTGGCCCCTCGCCGCGGCTGCCCGCGATCCTTGAAAGGCTGCGCGGCCTGGAATCCGGTTCCGGCGCGACGGGGGAGCCGACGGTCGGGCCGCTGGGCGAGACCCGCGGCGACACCGTGCACATCGACGTCGTCGACGCGGCGGGGAACATGATCTCGGTGACGCCGTCGGGTGGCTGGCTGCAGTCGAGCCCGACGATCCCGGAGCTCGGTTTCTGTCTCGATTCCCGTGGGCAGATGTTCTGGCTGGAACAGGGTTTGCCGAACTCGCTGGCGCCTCGGAAGCGGCCGCGGATCACGCTTTCGCCGTCGATGGGCCTGCGGGACGGCGAGCCGGTGCTCGCGTTCGGGACCCCGGGCGGCGATCAGCAGGACCAGTGGCAGCTGTGTTTCTGGCTGGCGCACACACTCGGCGGGCTGAACCTGCAGGAGTCGATCGACTCGCCCGCTTGGCACACCACCGCGTTCCCGAGCTCGTTCTATCCGCGTTCGTGGACGCCGCGGGAACTGGTCGTCGAATCCCGGCTCGGCCAGTCCACAATGGACGCTTTGGCCGCACGCGGGCACGACGTCGTCGATGCGGGACCTTGGGCGCTCGGACGGCTTTCGGCCGTTTCCCGTTCCGGCGGCGTGCTTCGCGCCGCCGCCAACGCGCGCGGCATGCAGGGCTACGCGGCCGGCCGCTGACACTCACGTGCCGTGAAGGCCTGGCGCAGGACCCCGGCAAAGTCGAGAGTGTAGGGCTGATACCCGGGCTTCACTGTCCACAAGGGACACTGGCTAGCGATTGAGTGTCCGATTGATGCCTCTGTGTACTGTTCTCGTTGGGGTGGGGGGGGGGGTTGTTTGTTTTTTTGGGCAAATTAAAAAAACAAAACCCCCCCACAAAACCCCCCACAACAAAAAAAAACGCCCCCCCCCCGGCCAAACAAACCAA
>NZ_JBIWKX010000002.1:165607-375783 GCF_044765885.1 Amycolatopsis sp. NPDC102389 | reverse complement strand
ATCCGACCTCCGCCGAACCGAAAAACCACCCCCACCCCCCCCCCCCCCCCCCCGCGCCCCCCGCCCCCCCCCCCCCCCCCCCCCCCCCCCCCCCCCGGCCCCCCGCCGCCCCCCCCCCCCCCCCCCCCCGCGCCCATACTGGGGCCAGCCGAGGAAAGGACCCGTCTTGCGAGCGACTCTCATCTACGGCGCCGGCGACGTACGCGTCGAGACCGTCCCGGACCCGAAGCTGAGCGAACCGACCGACGCCCTCCTCCGCGTCGTCCGCTCCTGCATCTGCGGCAGCGACCTCTGGCCGTACGGCAGCATGCCCGCGCGCGAGCGCGGCGTCCGGATCGGGCACGAGTTCCTCGGCGTAGTCGAGGCCGTCGGCTCCGACGTCACCACGCTCAAACCGGGCGACCTGGCCGTCGCGCCCTTCGTCTTCTCCGACAACACGTGCCAGTTCTGCCGCGAAGGCCTCCACACCTCCTGCCTGCACGGCGGCAACTGGGGCGCGAAGGGCGTCGACGCCGGCCAGGGCGAGGCAGTCCGCGTCCCCCAGGCCGACGGCACGCTGGTGAAACTGCCGCATACCGAGGACGACGACCTGCTCGCCTCGTTCCTCACGCTGTCCGACGTGTTCGCGACCGGCCACCACGCCGCGGTCAAGGCAGGCGTGAACGAACGCACCACCGTCACTGTCATCGGCGACGGCGCCGTAGGCCTCTCCGCGGTTCTCGCGGCGAAGCGCCTCGGCGCCGAACGCATCATCCTGATGGGCCGCCACCGGACCCGTACGGACCTCGGCCGCGAGTTCGGCGCGACAGACGTCGTAGCCGAGCGCGGCGACGAAGGCATCGAGAAGGTGCGAGAGCTGACAAACGGCGAAGGCACGCACACCGTCCTCGAATGCGTCGGCACGAAGCCCGCTTTCGAAATGGGCGTCGGTGCTGTCCGCCCGGGCGGCACGGTCAGCCGCGTCGGCGTGCCGCAGTACGCCGAGGGCCCGATCGGCCCCGCGCTCTTCCGCCGCAACATCACCGTCACCGGCGGCGTGGCTCCGGCCCGCCACTACATCCCCGAACTGCTCGAAGACGTCGTCGAAGGCAAGTACCAGCCGGGCAAGGTCTTCGACCGGACCATCGGGCTCGAAGAGGTCCCCGACGGCTACCGCGCCATGGCGGACCGCGAAGCGCTCAAGGTGCTCGTCAAGCCCTGACTGGAATACCTTCTTACCCATGGACATGATCACCCCGGAGCCGCGCCCCGCCTGGATCGCCGGACGCCCCGAGCAGGGCGCTTCGACGCTCACCGTGCACCACCCGTTCGACGGAAGCGAAGTCGCGACCGTCGCGGTGCCCGGCCCGGAGCAGGTCGAACGAGCGGTGAGCGCGGCGGCGAGCGTCGCGAAGGAGTTCCGGCGTTCCTCCGCCCACAGCCGCGCCGCGGCACTCGACCACGTTTCGCGGGTCATCGCCGGCCGGGCCGAGGAGATCGCCGAGGTCATCACCGCCGAGAACGGCAAGCCGCTCAAATGGGCCGAAGCCGAGGTGCGGCGCGCGGTGTCGGTGTTCCGGATCGCCGCCGAGGAAGCCCGCCGCTTCAGCGGTGACCTGCAACGCCTGGACACCGACCCGGCCGGCGAAGGCAGGCTGGCGCTCACCCGCCGTGTCCCGCGCGGACCGGTGCTGGGCATCGCGCCGTTCAACTTCCCGCTGAACCTGGTGGCGCACAAGGTCGCGCCGTCGCTCGCGGTCGGCGCGCCGATCATCGTCAAACCCGCGCCACGGACGCCGCTGGCCGCGCTGATCCTCGGCGAGATCCTGGCCGAGACGGACCTGCCGGAAGGCGCGTTCTCGGTGCTGCCGCTCGGCAACGAGGAGACGTCGGCGCTGGTCGCGGATCCCCGATTGCCGGTCGTGTCGTTCACCGGCTCGGGTCCGGTCGGGTGGTCGATCGCGGACGCCGCGCCACGCAAGCACGTCGTGCTCGAACTCGGCGGCAACGCGGCCGCCGTGGTGCTCCGGGACTGGCCGGATCCCGAGGGCGCGGCGGAGCGGATCGCGACCTTCGGCAACTACCAGGCCGGGCAGTCCTGTATCGCCGTGCAACGCGTCATCGTCGAACGGGAGGTCGCCGAGGAGTTCGTGCCCGCCTTGGTGGAAGCCGTGCGGGCACAGCGAACCGGCGACCCGTACGACAAGAACACCGACGTGGGGCCGGTCGTCGACGAGGCCGCCGCGGAGCGGATCGTCGCGTGGATCGACGAGGCCGTCGCCTCGGGCGCGAAGATCCTCACCGGTGGCAAGCGGGACGGCGCGACGGTGGAGCCGACCGTGCTCACCGACGTGTCACCGTCCACAAAGGCCTGGGCGGAAGAGATCTTCGGACCGGTGCTCGCCGTGTCCATTGTGGATGGTGTCGACGAGGCTTTCGCGTCGGTCAACGAATCCGCCTACGGTCTGCAGGCCGGAGTGTTCACCCGCGACGTGCATCTCGCCTTCTACGCGTCGACGGAACTCGAAGTCGGTGGCGTGATCATCGGAGACGTCCCGTCCTACCGCGCGGACCAGATGCCGTACGGCGGCGTCAAGGGATCAGGCGTCGGCAGGGAAGGCGTTCTCGCCGCGATGCACGACCTCACCGAGGAACGGGTCACCGTCTTCACCGGCATCGACCTCTAACCCGGGGTGACGGCCTGCGCGAACCCGAACACCTTGTCCGGGTCGTAGGTCTTCGCCACCTGCTTGAGGCGCGTGGCGTTGCCGCCGTAGTAGGCCGTCATCCAGTCGGGCAGGGCGGGGTCGATGTAGTTGACGTAGCCCCCGCCCAGCCCGAGCCCCGTCACCACTTCCGCGACGGAATCCGTTGCCACGGAACGGTTACGCGTGTCCGCCTGGCTGTAGATCTGCACGCTGCCGATCGCCTTCCGGTGCCAGAACGCGGTGGCGTCCGGGGCGATGCCGGCGACCGCTCCGCCTAGACCGTCGACCAGGAGATCCATTCCACGCCTGCCCTTGAGCACGGAGGTCAGCTTCGCGGGGTCAGCCGGTTCTTCGAGGATTCGCGATGAGGCCACAAAGGACTGTCGGCTTTCACTGCCGGAGAAGTACTTCATCGCACCGAGATAGTCGAGTTGCTTGATGGAACGCGTCGCACCGGCGAATCCGTCAAGCAGCTTGCCCAAAGACGCGGAATCGCCGACGTAGCAACCGGCGATCCGCGCACCGACCGGGGATCCGCCGGACAGCACGACATTCGCCCACAACTCCGGCGGCGCTTCGGGAAGCCACCGCTGCCACTCGGCGAGGACGTCGTTCGCGCTGCCCGCCGGGAAACGCAGTGAGAACACCGAAACGGCCGAAGGCGCCGGATCGGTACGGAAGGTGAACGACGTGACGACTCCGAAGTTGCCGCCTCCCCCACCCCGCAACGCCCAGAACAGATCGGGCTCGGAATCCGCCGACGCCGTCCGGAGCTTCCCGTCCGCCGTGACGACTTGCGCGGACACCAGGTGGTCACAGGTGAGGCCGTATTTCCGGGCAAGGACACCGATTCCGCCGCCGAGCGTCAGCCCGGCGATCCCGACGCTGGGACAGGAACCCGCGGGCAGGCAACGGCCCGCGCCCCCGAGCGTCGCGTAGACGTTCTTCAGCTTCGCGCCCGCGCCGATCACGACCTGTTCACCTTGGACGTCCACTGAGGACATTCCGCCGAGGTCGATCATCAAGCCACCGTCGGGAACCGAGTAGCCGGCGTAACTGTGCCCACCACTGCGCGCGGCGATGGGAACCCGCCGTGCGGCGGCGGAAACGGCGGCCTGCACGTCTTCCGGTTTGGCGCATTTCGCGATCGCGGCGGGCTTGAGCCCGTCGAAAGCCGGGTTGAACACGCGTTTGGCGTTGTCGTAGCCGGAATCCCCCGGCAGGAGAAGGGAGACCTTGTTCCGCAACGCGGCCCAGTCCGGCGGACCGGACGGCGCCGTGACGCCGGTACTCGGCGGCAACGACGTTCCCGGGGCGGAGCTGGGCGCCTGGCCGGGAGGCGCGGCGGAACACGCGGTCGCGGCCGCCCCGGCCACGGTCGCGCCGGCGAGTTTGAGGAACGCCCTTCTCTCCATGCCCGTTAGACGCCCGGCGGGCGGGCAGGTTGCGACGCTACGCCCGAAGGTGTGCGCTCACCGGCACGACCAGCGGGGTACCGGACACCGGATCCTCCATGACCTTCGCCGACAGGCCGAAGATCTCGTCGAGGAGCGGCTCGGTGAGGACCTCCGCGGGCGGCCCCTGCGCGACGATCCGGCCGTCGCGCATCGCGACCAGCTTGTCGGCGTACCGGGCGGCGAGATTCAGGTCGTGCAGCACCATCACCACGGTGGTCCCGCGTTCGTCGTGCAGGCGGTACACCAGGTCCAGCACGTCGACCTGATGCGCGAGGTCGAGGTAGGTGATCGGTTCGTCGAGCAGGAGCAGCCCGGTCTCCTGGGCCAGTGTCATCGAGATCCACGCCCGCTGCCGCTGCCCGCCGGAAAGCTGGTCGACGACCCGGCCGGCGTACTCGTCCATCCCGGTCAGCCGCAGCGCCCGCTCGATCGCCTCGTCGTCGGAGGAAGACCACTGCCGGTACCAGCTCTGGTGCGGATGCCGTCCGCGCCGGACCAGGTCGGAGACGGTCAGCCCTTCGGGGGCGGACGGCGTTTGCGGCAACAGGCCGATGATCTTGGCGACCTCACGGGTCGGCAGCTTGTCGATCCGCTCGCCGTCCAGCAGTACCGCGCCTTGACGCGGTTTGAGCAACCTCGCCAGCGCCCGCAGCAAGGTGGACTTGCCGCAGCCGTTGGGGCCGATGATCGCGGTGACCGTCCCGTCGAGGACGTCGAGGTCGAGCCCGGTCACGACGGGCGTTTCGCCGTAACCGAGTTCCAGTTCCCGGGCACGCAGTCTGGCGTTCACGCGCGCTCCTCCTTACGGCTGCGGACGAACAGGAAGATCAGGTACGGCGCACCGAGGATCGCCGTCAGCACACCGACCGGGAGCCCGGACAGGCCCGGCGTCACGCGCACCACGAAGTCCGCGCCGACGGTCAGCAGCGCGCCGAGGATCATCGATCCGAACAGCGGCGGCTGCGCCGAGCGGACCAGCCTCAAGGCGATCTGCGGGGTGGCCAGCGCGACGAAGGTGATCGGGCCGGCGGCCGCGGTGGCGACGGCGGCCAGTGCCGCGGCGAGCAGCAGCAGGGTCCCGCGGGCGGCGTCGACCCGGATGCCGAGACCGCGCGCGGTGTCGTCGCCGAACTGCAGCCCGCCGATGGTGTGCCCGGCGATCAGCGTGACCGGCGCGAGCACGGCCAGCGCGAGCAGGACCGGGGCGACCGATTCCCAGCCGACGTCGGCGAGGCTGCCGACGATCCACGTCGTCGCCCGCGCGGCGTTGTCGACGTCGCCGACGGTCAGCAGCCAGTACACGAGGTTGTAGCCGACGGCGGACAGCGCGATGCCGATCAGGACGAGCCGGTAGCCGTCGATCCCGCGCCGCCACGACAGGGCGTACAGCAGGATTCCCGCGATCACACCGCCCGCCAGCCCGGCGAGTGGGACGCCCAGCGTGCTCGCCAGGCCGCTGACCTGGCCGCTCGTGCCGCCGGCGACGATCACGCCGACCGCGCCGACGCCCGCGCCCCAGGTGATCCCGAGGATGTCCGGGCTGGCCAGCGGATTCCTGGCGACGGTCTGGAACAGCGCGCCGGAGAGCCCGAGCGCCGCGCCGACGCCGATCGCGGTCAGCGTGCGCGGCATCCGCAGGTCGAAGATGATCCCGCGTTCCCGCGCGGTGCCGCCGCCGAACAGCGTTTTCAGGACGTCGCCGAGGCCGATGTGGGAGGTGCCGATGCCGATGTTCAGCGCCGCGACCAGCACCAGCGCGATGGCCGCGAAGAGCACGACGGCGAGCGCCCTCGGCCGGACCGGCCAGGCGGCGGGGCCGAGTGAAATGACCTTGGGGGCCGTCATATCCGTGCCAAGCCCTTCTTGCGGACGAGGTGGACGAACATCGGCACGCCGAGCACGGCCAGCATGATGCCGACCTCCAGGCTGTCCGAGGCGACGACGCGGCCGAGGAGGTCCGCGGCCAGCAGCAGGATCGCGCCCAGCACGGCCGAGAACGGCACCAGCCAGCGGTAATCGGGTCCACTGATCGCCCGCGCGAAATGCGGGACCAGCAGCCCCAGGAACGCGATCGGCCCGCAGGCGGCGACGGCGGCTCCGGTCAGCAGCGTGATCGAGACGACCCCGAGCAACCGCGTCCGGCCGACCCTCCGCCCGAGCGCGACGGCGACGTCGTCACCGAGCGCGAGCGTGTTCATCCCCGGGGTGTTGATCACCGCGAGAAGCAGGCCCACGGCCACGAAAGGGGCGATCTGGCCGATCATCGCGGGGTCCCGGCCCGCGATCGAACCCACGTGCCAGAAGCGATACGTCTCCATCCCGCGGTCGTCGCCGAGCACGATCGCGGAGATGACGCCGTTGAGCAGGGCGCTCACCGCGGCTCCGGCCAGCGCGAGCGTCACCGGTGTGGCGCCGCGGCCGCCGACGGCGCCGAGCAGGAACACCACGGCACTCGCGACGAGCGCGCCCGCGAAGCCGAACCAGATGAACGAGTACAGGTCGTCGATGCCCAGCACGACGACGGCGAGCACCACCGCGAACGCCGCGCCCTGGGTGACGCCGAGCAGGCCGGGGTCCGCGAGCGGATTACGGGTGTGGCCCTGCATGAGCGCCCCGGCCGCGCCGAGCGCGAGGCCAGCCAGGACACCGAGCAGCGTGCGTGGCACCCGCAACGAACGGACGATCAGGTGATCCGGAATCCCCGTGGGATGGAAGATCGCGTCCCACACCACACCCAACGGAATCGAACGCGCACCGAGGGCGACGCTCGCGACGCAGATCACGGCCAGAAGAGCGACGAGCAGGGCGCCCGCTGTCGCCTTTCCAACACGAACTTCCACTGTGGACATCCGCCATCCTATGCTCCGGTTAGGAAAGCCTAACCGCACAGAAAGAGTGACCCATGACCCCACCCCGGCGTGCAGTCGTCGCCTTCGTCGTGACCGCCTGCCTGGCACTCTCCGCATGCGGTGGCGGAGCACCGGAACCCGCCTCCACCGGCACCGGCCAAAGTGGATTCCCGCGCACCGTCGAACACGTGATGGGGTCGACCACGATCGACAAGCAGCCCACCACCGTCGCGGCGCTCGACTCCAGCTACGTCGACGCGACGCTGGCGCTCGAGACGAAGGTCGTGGCGTACACCAAATATCGCAACTACGACAAGCTGCCGGACTACCTGGGCGACGACCGCAAGTACGCCGAGGGCGCCAAGGAGATCGGCGCGCTCGAAAGCCCGGACATCGAGCGGCTGTACGACATCAAGCCGGATTTGATCGTGTCGGCGAAGGTGCGCCACGAGAAGTTCTACGCCGAGTTCGGCAAGGTCGCGCCCACGGTGTTCAGCCAGACCACCGGCGCCACCTGGAAGGACAACATCCGGATGCTCGGCAAGGCGCTGGGCAAGGAAGCCTTGGCGGAACAGAAGATCAAGGCGTACGAAGAGCGGGCCCGCAAGGTCGGTGACGCGATCAAGGCCAAACTCGGCAAGTCCGCCGCCGTCTCGGTGGTCCGCTTCGTCGAAGGGGAACCGACCGTGCGGCTCTACAGCAGCGCGTCGTTCCCTGGCACCGTGATGGCCGACGCCGGGCTCCAGCGGCCGGCCGGACAGCCGGACAACAAGACGAAGATCTCCAACGACCTGAGCCAGGAAGACATCGGGAAGCTCGACGCCGAAGCGATCTTCGTCGCCACCTACGCCGACGAGACCAAGCAGGCCGAAAGCCCGAAGACGAAGTTCCAGTCGAACCCGCTTTGGGGCACCCTCAAGGGAAAGGTGATCGACGTCAACGACACCACCTGGTTCACCTCGGTGAGCCTGCAGGGCGCGCACGCGATGCTCGACGACATCGCGAAGCAGTTCGGCGTGGACTCGTTCCGCGCTTAGTCCTTTGTGGACCGCGCCGTCACAGCCAACGCGGCAGTGACGGCGCGGTACCGTCCAAAGAGGATCCATCGCCGCGGCCGGTGACCCAGGCCAGCACCTCGCCGCGAGTACCGGTCAGCGTCGTGAGCTCCCCTTCGCTCATCCGCCACTCGTGGCGATACCCGTCCTCTTCGGCGACCAGGAGCACGGCGGGCAGTTCGCCGCCGTACATCCCGATGGCGTTGCCGACGACGGTGTCGAACTCGTCGCCGAGAAGATCGGCGACACGGGCGAAGTCGTAGCCGAGGTCGAGGTCCGCGAGATGGATCGAGGTTTCGGAGAGCCTGAGCCACAGCACGAACTCCGCCGGGATCTCACGTCCCTGCCGGGCACGGACCCGGACCGGCCACGCCTCGTCCGGCATACCCGACGCGACCTCGACGAACCGTGCCGCGGAGTCGGCGACGTCCTCGGCGATCTCCTCGGCGGACCGGTACGCACCCTTCTCGATGTCGTGATCCCTGGCCGTCTCACCGGCGTACATCGGTGTCTCGACCCCCGATTTGGCCCAGGTGAGCAGGTTGACCAGGCCGTCGGCGTTGCGCGCGAGGTGGGACAGCAGATGCGCGCGCGTCCAGCCGGGCAACGCGCTGGGAGCGTGCACGGCCTCCTCGTCGAGCCCGCGCACGACGCGCTCCCATTCGCCGTGCAGGGCGCGGACTCGGTTCAGCAACGCGTGTGCGCGTTCAGAGGCTGTCACGTCCCCAATCTATCGCCGAAGCGCCGCCGGCGCGTCCGCCGGAACCGAGGGATTCTTCGGCGCGATCGGCTCCAGGCGCGTGTACGACGAGTCCTGCGACGGCCTGCTGTCCGTTTCGCCCTTGTTGGGCCAGAACGAGAAGGCTCGCTCCGCCTGCGCGGTGATGGTCAGCGAGGGGTTCACGCCGAGGTTCGCCGTGATCGCCGAACCATCCACAATGGACAATCCCGGGTAGTTGAAGACCCGGTGGTACGGGTCGATCACGCCGTTGTCCGGCGACGTGCCGATGGGGGCACCGCCGATGAAATGCGCCGTCAGCGGGATGTCGAAGATCTCGCCCCAGGTGCCGCCCGCCATACCGCCGATACGCTCGGCGGTGCGCAGGTTGGCCTCGTGCCCGGCGGGGATGAAGCTGGGGTTCGGCTCACCATGGCCCTGTTTGGACGTGTACTTGCGGCGGCCGAAGAGCCCGCGTTTGGTGTACGTGGTGATCGAGTTGTCGAGGCTCTGCATCACCAGCAGGATCACCGTGCGCTCGCTCCAGCGGTAGCCGTTGAGCAGCTTCACGGTCTGGACGGGGTGCTTGACCATGAAGTTCACGGCCTGGCGCCAGCGCGGGACCGCCGAATCGCCTTCGGTGGCGATGGTCTGGAGCAGGCTCATCGCGTTGCTGCCCTTGCCGTAGCGGACGGGCTCGATATGCGTGTTGTCGTCGGGGTGGATCGACGACGTGATCGCGACGCCGCGGCTGAAGTTCCGCTCCTCGTCGACCGAGGTGCGGGCGGCGCCGATGATGGCCTCGGAGTTCGTGCGTGTCAGCTCGCCGAGACGAGGCGAGAGCTTCGGCAGCTTGGCGGTGTCGCGCATGCTGTGGAGCAGGTTCTGCGTGCCCCACGTGCCGGCGGCGAGCACCACCTGCGCGGCCGTCAGCTTGTGCCGGAACTTGCGCGAGGTGGTCCCGGTCTTCTTGATGCTCACCTCGTACCCACCTGCGTTTAGCGGGCTAATCGCGCTCACGGTGGTGAGGGGGATGACCTTCGCGCCGTCCTTCTCCGCGAGGTAGAGGTAGTTCTTGACCAGCGTGTTCTTGGCGCCGACACGGCAGCCCGTCATACAGGCGCCGCATTCGGTGCAGCCGGTGCGCGCGGGCCCCGCGCCGCCGAAGTACGGGTCCTCGGCGCGCTCCCCCGGCTTGCCGAAGTACACGCCGACCGGCGTCGGGTGGTACGAGTCCGCCACGCCCATGTCCGCGGCGACGCCCTTCATGACGACGTCGGACGGCGTGACGCTGGGGTTGGTGACGACGCCCAGCATCCGGCTCGCCTGGTCGTAGTGCGGGCCGAGCTCGGATTCCCAGTCGGTGATGTGAGACCACTGCGGGTCCACGTAGAACGGCTTCAGCGGGCGGTACAGCGTGTTCGCGTAGACCAGCGAGCCGCCGCCGACGCCCGCGCCGGCGAGCACCATGACGTCCTTGAGCATGTGGATGCGCTGGATGCCGTAGCAGCCGACCTGTGGCGCCCAGACGTAGCGGCGAAGGTCCCAGGACGTCTTCGCGAACTCGTCGTCGGCGAAGCGGCGACCCGCCTCGATGACGGCGACGCGGTAGCCCTTCTCGGTCAGGCGGAGGGCGGCGACACTGCCGCCGAACCCGGAGCCGACGACGATCACGTCGTAGTCGAAGTCGTCTTCAGTGGTGGTGTTACTCGCAGTCACACCCTCGACTGTAACCCCGGCCACCCCTTCTGACCAGAGGTAAGTTACTCGCCGGTTACCTTTCAGTCGGATGGTGCATGCTCGGACTCGTGATCGACGATTTCGCGAAGGAATACCTGCACAGTGACCTGCGAGAGATCCGTGAGGCGATGCTCCGGAAGCTCGACGGGCTTTCCGAGTACGACGTCCGGCGGCCTCTGACGTCGACCGGGACGAACCTTCTCGGCCTGGTCAAACACCTGGCTGCGTGGGAGGCCCGGTACTTCGGAGAGGTCTTCGAACGGCCGTTTCCCGAGGCCATCCCGGAGCGCGGAACCGACTTGTGGGCGACCGAGCACGAAACCCGCGAGGAGATCATCAGCCGCTACCGGCGCGTCTGGGAGCACTCCGACGCGACGATCAACGCGCTCGACGTCGACTCGCCGGGGCATGTGCCGTGGTGGCCGCAGCCGGACGTGAAGCTGTTCAACATCCTGGTCCACATTCTCACCGAGACCAACCGGCACGCCGGGCACGCCGACATCCTGCGGGAGCAGCTCGACGGCACTCTCGACCTGGCCCCCACCAAGGATGCCGCCTTCTGGAAAGCCCGGCGCACCGAAATCGACCGCGCCGCCCAGGCCGCCGCCGAGCGCCTTTAGCGGGCTAAACGCGAAACCAGTGAGGCGCGTGGGGCACGTGGGGCTGATGGGGTCAAGGGCGGCGACGTCGGGGCAGGACCCGGAAGAGATCGCCAAGGGCCCGGATGATCGCCGGCCGCTCACCCGGCTTGGTTCCCCGCAACGCGATCAGCAGGGCGAGCAAACGGGTCACGAGACCGCCGAAGACGGCGCCTCCTACCCAGAGAACGTGTTCAGAGGTCACGGCCACGGCGTTCATCGGCACCTCTCAGGGGCACACGGCCGAAGGGCGGACGTTCGTGAACGAACTCCGCGCCGGCCGGTATCGGCATGGCTGAGGTGCCACGCCCTCCCTCGATCGGCGCGACGCCGGGGTCGCACTCGAGAAGGAGCCTCGCGGCTGCATCCATTCTAGGAGCACCCGACACCAAAAAGCCCGGATCGCGTTTAGCGGGCTAAACGCGATCCGGGCCGGGAGGCGAGCGTCAGCGGCGAACGGTCAGGCCGACCCGCTGGAACTCCTTCAGGTCCGAGTAGCCCGTCTTCGCCATCGCGCGGCGAAGCGCGCCGAAGAGGTTCACGACGCCCTCGGCATCCGAAGACGGCCCGAACAGCAGCGTCTTCAGGTCGACGGCGTAGTCCGGCCCCAGCGCCACGCGCGAACGCGGCAGCGACGGGTGCGCGGCCGCCGACGTCCAGTACAGCCCCTGCCCCGGCGCTTCGGAGGCGGCGGCCAGCGGCGCGCCCAGCATGACCGCGTCGGCACCGCAGGCGATGGCCTTCGCGATGTCGCCGGACACGCTCATCCCGCCGTCGGCGAGCACGTGGACGTACCGGCCGCCGGTCTCGTCGAGGTAGTCGCGGCGCGCGGCCGCGGCGTCGACGATCGCGGTCGCCATCGGCGTCCCGATCCCGAGCACGCTGTCGGTGCTCGTCACGCCGCGGCTGGACCCGTGCCCGACGATGACGCCGGCCGCGCCGGTGCGCATGAGGTGCATCGCGGTGCGGTAGTCGCTGACGCCGCCCGCGATCACCGGGACGTCGAGCCGCCCGATGAAGTCCTTCAGGTCCAGCGGCTCGGCGTCACGCTGGACGTGCTCGGCGGAGATGATCGTGCCCTGCACGACGAGGATCTCGACGCCGGCCGCGAGCAGGTCCGGCGTGAGCTCGGCGGCGTGCTGCGGGCTGACGCGCGCGGCCACCGTGACCCCGGACTCGCGGACGGTCTTGATCGCCTCGGTCAGCAGGTCCAGCCGGATCGGGGCGGAGTGCAGCTCCTGCAGCTCACGCACGATCGCGGTCGGGTCCTCGGTGTCCTCGGCGGCCCGGACGAGGCGGAAGATCGCGTCCTCGACATTCGGGTGCCGCGCCCAGAGCCCTTCGGCGTTGAGGACGCCCAGCCCGCCCAGCTCGCCGACGGCCACCGCGGTTCCCGGCGACACGATCGCGTCGGTGGGGTGCGTGACCAGCGGCAACTCGAACCGGTAAGCGTCGATCTGCCAGGCGGTGGACACGACCGAAGACGACCGGGTGCGCCGCGACGGCACGATCTCCACGTCATCGAGGTCATACGCCCGCCGCGCGGTGCGGCCCATGCCGATCTCGACCAGATCCCGCACGTCAAGTCCCTTCTCACCGACGACCGTTACACCCCATTGTCGCTAGGCCGCGTGGGTGACCTGCGCACGGGGCACCCGAACCGGGCCGGAAGTCACACCAGCCCCATGTGCCCCACCCGTTTCACGTTTAGCCCGCTAAAGGCGCTCCGGGGGGTGGAGGGGTCAGAAGGAGACCTTTTCCACGGAGTCGGTCCGGAGGACGGATTCCTGCGAGAACGCCTTCTTGTAGTCGGTCCGGATCTCCTCGATCTCGCGGTTCGCGTCGCGATCGCTGAACGGGTACACGACGACGATCACCTTCGACTTCTCCCGCGAGATCACGCCGTCCGAACCGCGCCACTGCCCGCGTCCGGTCAGCTCGGTGAAGCCGTCCGGGAACCTCGGCGTGACGACCTTGTCGGTGAACGCGGTGAATTCGGCGTCGGTCAGCTCCCCGCCGCCCGGCTTCGTCGTCCCGAAGTACAGCTCGGTGCGCTTCCACAGCTCACCCGGCGACGCCTGAAGAGCGGCGGCTTCGGGTGCGGAAGGGGCGGCGGAAGCGGTGGGGACGGCGGAAGCCGCCACCCCGCCGCCGAGGCCGAGGGCAGCGGCGGCGAACACGGCCAGAGCGGTCCGGCGCGACGTGAAAGACATCGGTTCCTCCCGGGAGACTTGATCAGCGGGCCAAGTCTCCCGGGAACGGAACCGGATGGGTAAGTGTCCTAAAGGGCGGACTAACGGGTGGTGTAGTTCGGCGCCTCGACGGTCATGGTGATGTCGTGCGGGTGGCTCTCCTTGAGCCCCGCCGCGGTGATCCGCACCAGCTGCGCCTCCTGCAGCTCGGGGATCGTCGACGCGCCCGCGTAGCCCATGCCCGACCGCAGCCCGCCCACCAGCTGGTGGACGACGTTCGCGAGCGGACCGCGGAACGGGATCCGTCCCTCGATACCCTCGGGGACCAGCTTGTCCTCGCTCAGCACGTCGTCCTGGGCGTAGCGGTCCTTCGAGTAGGACTTCGCCTCGCCGCGCGACTGCATGGCGCCCAGCGAGCCCATGCCGCGGTACGTCTTGAACTGCTTGCCGTTGACCAGGATCAGGTCGCCGGGCGATTCGGCGGTGCCCGCGAGCAGGCTGCCGAGCATCACCGTGGACGCGCCGGACGCGATCGCCTTCGCGATATCGCCCGAATACTGGATGCCGCCGTCGCCGATCACCGGGATCCCGGCCGGGCGAGCGGCCTGGTCGGCCTCGTAGATCGCGGAGATCTGCGGCACGCCGACCCCGGCGACGATGCGGGTGGTGCAGATGGAGCCGGGACCGACGCCGACCTTGATCCCGTCCGCGCCCGCCTCCACCAGCGCCTGCGCGCCGGCCCGGGTCGCGACGTTGCCGCCGACGATGTCGACGGTGTCGCCCAGTTCCTTCTTCAGCAACGCGACGGTCTCGACGACGGCGCGGGAATGCCCGTGCGCGGTGTCGACCATCAGCACGTCGACCCCGGCGTCGGCCAGCGCCATCGCGCGCTTGTACCCGTCCGGGCCGACACCGACGGCGGCACCGACGATCAGGCGGCCGTTGGTGTCCTTGGAGGCGTTG
This sequence comes from Amycolatopsis sp. NPDC102389, assembly GCF_044765885.1. Taxonomy (NCBI): domain Bacteria; kingdom Bacillati; phylum Actinomycetota; class Actinomycetes; order Pseudonocardiales; family Pseudonocardiaceae; genus Amycolatopsis; species Amycolatopsis sp. NPDC102389. The sequence continues at coordinate 361,484 of NZ_JBIWKX010000002.1, read as the reverse complement.
GGGTACTGCTCGGTCTTGACGAAGTCCTTGACCGTGATCAGCCCGCGCAGCTTGCCCGCGCCGTCGACGATCGGCAGCTTCTCGATCTTGTGGCGGCGCAGCAGCCCGAGCGCGGCCTCCGCGGTGACGCCGACCTGTGCGGTGACCAGCGGCGGCTTCGTCATCACCTCGTGCACCGGGCGGGTGTGGTCGACCTCGAACCGCATGTCACGGTTGGTGATGATGCCCACCAGGCTCCCGGCCGCGTCCGTCACCGGCACACCGGAGATCCGGAACCGCGCGCACAGGGCGTCGACCTCGGCGAGGGTGTCTTCGGGCGAGCACGTGACGGGGTCGGTCACCATGCCCGCTTCGGAACGCTTCACGACCTCGACGGCGGCCGCCTGGTCGTCGATCGGCAGGTTGCGCTGAAGCACGCCCATCCCGCCCTGGCGCGCCATCGCGATCGCCATCCGGCCTTCGGTGACGGTGTCCATGGCGGCGGAGACCAGCGGGATGTTCAGGGTGACGTTGCGCGAAAGCCGGGTGCGGGTGCTGACCGCACTGGGCACCACGTCGGACTCGGCCGGCAGCAGCAGCACGTCGTCGAAGGTCAGCCCGAGCATGGCGAACTTGCTCGGGACGGGGGCGGTGACGCTGTCGCTGGTCATAGCAGGCGTAGGGCCTTCCTAGCGGTGACGAATGGGAGCCGCCGTAGCTGGTGGCATCGTGGCGGGGGCCTGCCCCTCATGATATCCGGGCCGGGCGGCCGCCCGGCCCGGGTGGGCGCCCGGTAGCGTGCAGGCGTGCCGCAAGATGCGTTGCCCCCAGACCCGTTCGCGGATGACCCGGACGACCCGGCCCGCGCGTTCATCGACGACGCCGACCGGCTCGACGAGCCGATCAGCGACGAAGAGCGCACCGAGTTGCTGGCCGATCTCTCCGATCTCGCCGTCTACCAGGCGCTTCTCGAGCCGCGCGGAGTACGCGGGATCGTGGTCGACTGCGGTGAATGCGACGAACCCCACTACCACGACTGGCATCTGCTGCGCGCCAGTCTCGAGCAGCTGCTCGCCGACGGACGGATGCGGCCGCACGAGCCCGCGTTCGATCCGAACCCCGGCGACTACGTGAGCTGGGACTACTGCCGCGGCTTCGCGGACGGTGTCACGGCCAACGAAAGCGCCTACTGACCGCGTTTAGCCCGCTAAAGGCGATCGCCTTTAGCGGGCTAAACGCGATCTGAGACGTATGACGAAAGGGCCTGGTGAGAGGGATCTCACCAGGCCCTTTCGGCGTCTGGGTGATTACGGCGTCTCGACCGCCGCCGCGGGAGCCTGCGCTCCGGCGCCCGGCGACGGTTCGTTCCGCGAGCCGCCCGGGTCGTTGCCCGAGGCCGGCGGCGTCGTCGACGTCGTGGGCGGCGGGGGCTCGCTGGTCGTGGTCGGCGGAGTCGGCGAGGGAGTCGTGGTGCCCGGCAGAGTCGTGCCGGGGTTGCCGCCTCCCGGCAGTGACGTCGGCGGAGCCGTCGGCTGCGTCGTGGGCTGCGGGGTGGTCGCGACCGGAGTCTGCGACGGCGACTGCTGATCCGGCGGCAGCGGCTGCTGTCCGGGGTTCTGCAGCTGAGCGCTCAGCTGGCGGTGCTGTTCGAGCAGCTGGTCGCGGTTCTCTTCGTCGGTCACCTGGCTCAGCGCGGCCTGTGCCTCGTCGAGCGCCTTGCGCGCGTCGTCGAGACGTCCACCCGCGAGCGCGAGGTTCGCCTTTTCGAGATCGAGTTTGGCCGCGGCGGCGGCCTCGACCGACCTGGCATGGTCGGCGTAAAGCACCTTGGTCAGGCCCCAGAGAGTGTCACCAGGCTGCGCGTCCTTCGCGGCGAGACCGGTACCGGCGAAGGCGATGGCCAGGACGGCCGCGGCGGCGGCCACCGGGACCAGCAGCCGGCGTCTTCCCCCGTGTTTACGGGCGAGCGCGGCGGTCTTCACGGTGACGACGGCGGTGTCGACGTCGACGAGGTCCGCGAGCGGTTCGCTGTCGATGTCGCGCCGCCAGGCCAGCAGCAGCGCGTTGAGCTCTTGATCGCCGAGGTCGTCGGCCATCTTCGGATCCGAGCCGCCGAGGGCGTCGAGCAGCGCGTCATCGGCCTGGACGGCCGAAAGATCCGCGGCGAACTCGGCTTCCGAGGGCGTCAGCCCTCTTTCGAAAGCCGTCAGTTCACGATCGGTCCCAGGGGAGAACCGATGGTCGCGATCGGTCACTCAGATCACCTCCTCAGCGGCCAAAACCTTACGTAGGCGCGCGAGGGCGCGATGCTGGGCCACCCGGACGGCGCCGGGGGTGGACCCCACGGCCTCTGCCGTCTCTTCGGCGGACAATCCCACGACAACCCGCAGGACCACGATCTCACGCTGTTTGTCGGGAAGGACCCGCAGCAGCTGCGACATGCGCTCGTTCAGCTCGCCTTGGAGGGCACGCTGCTCAGGACCGACGCCACCCTCGATCTCGTCGGGGACTTCGGCGACCGGTTCGGCGCGGTTGCGGGCCGCGGCGCGATGCGCGTCGGCCACCTTGTGCTGGGCGATCCCGTAAACGAAGGCCAGGAACGGGCGGCCCTGATCACGGTACGAAGGCAATGCCGTGAGCACCGCGAGACACACCTCCTGAGCAACGTCGTCTGCGGAAGCGAACGAACGCTCCTGCCTGCCAACCCGAGCGCGGCAGTACCGCACTACCAAAGGACGGATGGCCGCCAGCAACCGCTCGACCGCTTGAGGATCACCCTCAACAGCAGCGGCGACCGGCTCATCCAGTCCGTCCCCCACATTGGCCATCGCAGACAACAGTCCCAGTGTTACGTATAGGCGTGCAAAGAGTCCGGCGTGTGACTTCGGAGACCACTACCGGTGACAGCTACCGTACCGCTCGGGTCCGCCGCCTTCACTGACGGCCGTCATCGGCGCGCCGCCTTTCCGGCGGGCACGCTGAACCCGGGTCTTCCTGGTTCCCTTCGCTCGTAGTCGAACTTTCAACGAGCCGGAACGCAGTGGGGTACGACGGTCCGCCCGGAGGCGGACTCGCTCGGGCAAGAGTGCCCGAGCGGTGAAGAGAAATGCGCGAAGCGTGACAGGGAACACAGGTACGGGCCAGGGGTACTCCCCCGGCCCGTTCGTCACCCGTTGTGCAATCTGACCGATGAAATCAAGAAAGCGTTGTCAGGAAACAAGTCCACGGCGGAATCCGTGGGCGACCGCCTGTGCGCGGTCCCGAACGCCGAGCTTGCGGAACAAGCGGCGCGCGTGGGTCTTCACGGTGTCTTCGGACAGGTACAGCTCGCGGCCGATCTGTCCGTTGCTCTTGCCCTGGCTCATCCCACGAAGCACCTGAAGCTCGCGCTCGGTGAGCTGGACGCCGGGGTCGGACGGCTGGCGCGGCGCCGGCACCGAGGTGCTGGCGAGCGTGTGCGCCAGTGCGGCGACCAGCTCGGGACGCGAGGCGTCCCAGCGCAGGTAGCCGCGTGCGCCGCCGGCGATGGCGGCGGCGATACTGCCCGCGTCGTCCGGGGCGCCGAACACGATCACGTTCGCTTGGGGGTTCGCCGAGACGAGCCGCCGGGTGGCTTCGACGCCGGTCGGGACGGCGCGCTGGGTTCCGACCAGCACGACGTCGACCGGCTGACGGGAGTACCGGGCCAGCAGCTCGTCACCGTGCGCTACGCAGTCGATGCGACTGACCCCTGGGACCGCGGACATCACTCGAGTGAGCCCTTCGCGGACACTGCGTCGGTCGTCGCAGATCAAGACCGTCGTCACGGGGTTTCCTTCCTGCAGCCGGGTGACATTCCACTTCCCCTATCGGACGCTTTAGCCCGAACCTTGACACGATCCGGTGGCTTTTTTTGAAAGTTCTTAGCCCGGTTGCCGGAATGGGCCCTCCAACAGGCTAGACGCCCTCAGAGGGGGACCCACGGAGATTCCCGTGCGAGCCACCTCCCGCAAGGATCTGCGTGCCGTAACACTCCGTGCAACAGTTCGGCACTTCTGGATCGATACTCATCGGCGTGTCCTGCCCCGAAGTCCGCCGCGAGCAGGCACGCCACCCACAGAAGTGAATTGAATTCGTATTTCTCGGCGGTCTCGCGCGCGCTCTCGACCAGCGCTTTCGCGCGGTCCCGCTCAGCGGAACCGCCATTCGCGATCGTCACGGCGAGTACGAGCCGTGATTTGACGACGTGTCGGCGAGCGCCCCTGGCGTGCGCGGTTTCCAACGCCATTTCCGCGGGTGCGACGGCCGCCCCGGAAATGTTACCCGCCAGTTCGATTTCCGCGCCCACCCAACCGGCCCTGGTGCGGGTCCGCCAGTTGCCGCAGTGCGCGTCCGCACGGGCGAGCAGCCGCCGGGCGGCGGTCAGCCTGCCGCGCCCCAAGTTGTCCGCCGCGAGCCCCAGGAGGGCGTCCGCCCGCGCGCCCTCGGCGTCCAGACCGTCGGGGTCGGGTTCGCCTGGCGGCTCCGTGATCGCCGAAGCGAGCGCCTCGCCGTCGAGGACGAGGGCCGCCGCGTGCCCGCCCAGCTGCCGCCGATGCGACGCCAGCGTGCTCGCGGCCAGCGACGCGAACACCGGGCCACCGCTCGCGCGCAACCCGTTCAGCAGCGTGGCCGCCGCCGCGTACCGGCCGCGGGCACCGAGCCCGATCGCGGCGAGCAACCGTCCACGAGGCGACGCGGGCACCGCGAAGGGGCGCGGCGATGGCACGCCGTCGCCGAACGCGGCGGACCGCAAGGACGATTCCATGCGTCCTTTCTATCGCCTCGCACCGACAAGAACGTGCTCGATCCGGTCTGCGGCGGTCGTCAGTTCGCCGAGCAGTTCGATCTTGTCCGGGAGCGTGGCGGGATCCCAGCCGGGACCGCACGCGAACAGCCTGCTGCGCTGACGGCCGCGGGAGACCCTGGCGAACAGGCGCGGGTCCGCGGTCGCGCGCCGTCCCGACCACAGCACCACCGCCGCCGGGACGCTCCGGCGGACGGTCACCGCGAGCACTTCGGCGGGGAGGGACGCCCCGAACAGCTGGGCGCCGATCCGGCGTCCCGCGAGCGCCGCGGCGAGCGCGTACATGGGCAGGTTGTCGCGTTCGTCCGGGACACAGGTCAGCAGCACCGGGCGCTGGTTACGCGGTTCGCGCAGCACCGGCGTCGCGCGTACCAGGGCGGCGTACACGCATTCGGCGAGCAGGTACTCGACCTCCGCGCCGGCGCTCACACCGCGCCAGCGCGCGCCGAGAGCGGTGAGGACCGGCGACACGACACCGGTCCAGGCCGGCAGGACGCCGAGTTCGCGGATCGTGTCGGCGAGCATGCGCTGGACCGCGCCGAAATCCATGGCGAGCGCGGCCGTGCTCAACCGCCTGGCGAGGCGGGACGGGACGTCGTGATCCTCGGCGGGCGGCGCGACGGCCTGCTCCGCCACTTGGACGACAGCGAATTCCGGAGGATTCGTCGCCGTCCTGGGCATCTGCTCGAGCGCGTACTTCGCCGCTTCGGCCGTCGAGGCGCCGCGAAGCAGCGCGCGCTGCATCAGTTCGAGACGGCCGATGTCGGAGCTGCCGTAGCGGCGGTGACGGCCGTTGGTGTGGCGGCTCGGCCCTACGCCGTATCTGCGGTCCCAGGTGCGCAGGGTGGACGGTGCGACCCCGAGCCGGCGAGCGACCGAGGCCACCGGCAGGGTGGGTTCTTCACTGCTGGTCCGAGATCCCACTCGACCCAATATCCAGGCAGGCCGGGACAGGGGCAACCGGAGCGGAAAGTACCGCTCACACATCCGGGGGATGCCTAACGGCTGAATCGTCTTGAATCTCTTGAACAAGTATTGGCGCGCTTCTAACGTTACCGCCGTTGCACCGAATGGAGTATCCGCAGCGCAGCAGAGCAGGTAAACGCTTCGACCGGATGACGGAGGCGGTCAGGATGGCGGACACACGCAGGCTCCCGGGGCCCAACGCGGATGTATGGGACTGGCAGCTCGAAGGGTCGTGCCGAGGTATGGACAGCGCGTCCTTCTTTCACCCTGACGGCGAGCGCGGGCCGGCCAGAGCCCGCCGCGAGGCGAGGGCCAAAGCCGTGTGCCTGGCCTGCCCGGTACTGGCGATGTGCCGGAACCACGCACTCGCCGTGCACGAGCCGTACGGGATCTGGGGCGGGCTGTCGGAGTCGGAACGCGAGCACATCATCAAGGCGGACAAGCGCACATTGAGCATGTCGAACGGCTGATCCGGCCGAGTCGGCGACGCGGAAGGGCGGCATCCGGGTGGGGTGCCGCCCTTCCGCGTCTCCGGGCACCGGATCGCGTTTAGGGGGCTAAACGCAGGTCAGTGCGGTCCCCGGCCACCGGCGCCACCGGATCGCGTTTAGCCCGCGAAACGCAGGTCGGCCCCGGTACCGCTCACCCGACCACCCGGAGCGCGATTAGGGGGCTAAACGCAGGTCGGCGCGGTCCCCGGGCACCGGCGCCAGCTGGATCGCGTTTAGCCCGCGAAACGCAGGTCGGTGGCGGGCACAGCAAAGCGGGGCGGCACTCCGAGTGGAGTGCCACCCCGCTTCAGGGGTCGAACTAGTGCGCGTGGCCGTGACCGGCCGCGGCGGGCTCCTCCTCGACCGGCTTCTCGACGATGGAGCTTTCCGTCGTGAGCACGAGCCGGGCGATGGAAGCGGCGTTCGCCACCGCGGACCGGGTCACCTTGACCGGGTCGACGATGCCGGCGGCCAGCAGGTCGGTGAGCTCACCGGTGGCGGCGTTGAAGCCGTGCCCCCAGCTCTGCTCCTGGACCTTGTTCACGATGACCGCACCCTCGTGGCCCGCGTTGGTCGCGATCCAGAACAGCGGGGCGGACAGCGCGTCGCGGACGATGCGCACACCGGTCGCTTCGTCACCCTCGAGGCCGAGGCCACCGTCGAGCTCCTTGACCGCGTGCACGAGCGCCGAGCCACCACCGGGCAGGATGCCCTCTTCGACGGCCGCCTTGGTCGAAGCCACGGCGTCCTCGATGCGGTGCTTGCGCTCGTTCAGCTCGGTCTCGGTGGCCGCGCCGACCTTGATCACGGCGACACCGCCGCCGAGCTTCGCCAGCCGCTCCTGCAGCTTTTCGCGGTCCCAGTCGGAGTCGGTGTTCTCGATCTCCTTGCGGATCTGCGCGACGCGGCCCGCGATGTCGTCCTTGGTGCCGGCACCGTCGACGAGCGTGGTGTCGTCCTTGGTGACGACGATCCGGCGGGCGTTGCCCAGCTGGGCCAGCGTGGTCTCGGACAGCTTGTGCCCGATCTCGGCTGAGATGACCTCACCGCCGGTGACGACCGCGAGGTCGTCCAGGAACGCCTTGCGGCGGTCACCGAAGAACGGCGCCTTGACCGCGACGGCGGTGATCGTCTTGCGCAGCGAGTTCACCACGAGGGTCGACAGCGCTTCGCCGTCGACGTCCTCGGCGATGATCAGCAGCGGCTTCTTGGCCTCGACGACCTTCTCCAGCACCGGGAGCAGGTCGGCCAGCGCCGAGATCTTCTCGCGGACGAGCAGGATGTAGGCGTCCTCGAGGATCGCCTTCTGCTCCTCCGGGTTGGTCGCGAAGTGCGCCGACAGGAAACCCTTGTCGAACTGGACACCCTCGGTGATCACGAGCTCGGTCGCCAGCGTGGACGACTCTTCGATCGTGATGACGCCGTCTTCGCCGACCCGCTCGACGGCCTCGCCGAGCAGGGCGCCGATGGCCGCGTCACGCGAGGTGACGGTGCCGACCTGGGCGATGTTGTCGCGACCCTTGACCGGGGTCGCCTTCTCCTTGAGGACCGCGATGACCTTCTCCGCGGCGGCCTCGATGCCACGGCCGACGGCGGTCGGGTTGGCACCGGCGGCGACGTTGCGCAGGCCGACCTTCACCAGCGACTGCGCGAGCACGGTCGCGGTCGTGGTGCCGTCACCGGCGACGTCGTTGGTCTTGGTGGCGACGCTCTTGGCGAGCTGGGCGCCGAGGTTCTCGAACGGGTCGTCGAGCTCGATCTCACGAGCGACGGTGACGCCGTCGAGGGTGATGGTCGGGCCACCGAACTTCTTGTCGAGCACGACGTGGCGACCGCGCGGGCCGAGGGTGACCTTGACCGCGTCGGCGAGCTTGTTCACCCCGCGCTCGAGCGCGCGACGAGCGTCCTCGTCGAAACTGATCTGCTTGGGCATGGCCTGTTCCGCTTACCTTCCAGTTCTAAAGCTCGGAAAACACGAACGCCCCGGTCCCCGGCAATGCGGGGCCCGGGGCGTCATGCGCTGAGAGCGGACGTCAGTTGATGACGGCCAGCACGTCGCGAGCGGAAAGGATCAAGTAGTCCTCACCGTTGTACTTCACTTCGGTGCCGCCGTACTTGGAGTAGATGACGACGTCGCCGACGGAAACGTCGAGCGGGACGCGGTTGCCCTTGTCGTCGATGCGGCCCGGGCCCACGGCCAGAACCTTGCCCTCCTGGGGCTTCTCCTTGGCGGTGTCGGGGATGACGAGGCCGGAAGCGGTCGTCTCCTCGGCCTCACTCGTCTGGACAACGATCTTGTCCTCGAGCGGCTTGATGTTCACGCTCACCGGGTTGACCTCCACGGTCGTCGAAAGCGTTGGCAGGATGAGTTACGGCTCCTACCACCCCCGCCGTCGCGGGTGCCGGGGCGTGTTCGGGCCGTGCAATTAGCACTCTAGCCATGTGAGTGCCAGCTTCGCAAGGAGGGTCCGCTCACCTTGTCCGCGAGCCCCTGACCGGCCGTTTTGCCGCGCCCGGTACCACCGGAGCGCGTTTAGCCCGCGAAACGCAAGTCGGCGAGGTCGGTCACCAGGGCGTCGGGGTCGAGGGCCGAGAGGGCTCTCCGCTTCGCCGGCGTCTTCGCCAGAGCGATCGACGCGACGCCGGCGGCGCGAGCGGCCAGGATGTCCGCGGCCGAGTCGCCGACCATGACGCACTGCCGAGGCGACGCGCCGAGCGCCTTCACCGCGGCGTCGACGAGCGCCGGATGAGGCTTCAGCCGTGCCGAGTACGTCCGTGCGCTGATCCCGCGGATGTATTCGGCGAGCTCGTGCATCCCCAGGAAGGACCTGACCGCGTCGACGGAGTTGTTGCTGACGATCGTCACCGTGAACCCCTGCGCACGCCAGTCGCGGAGCACCTCCGTGACACCAGGGGCCGGAGAGACCAGCGCGACGGCCTCCCCTTCGAAACGGCTGAGCTGCCGCTCGACGACGCGCGCGGCGTTCGGACCGCACGAGGCCGCGTACCTGAGCACGTCGAACGGATCGGCCGAGGTGATCACCTCAGGCTCGACGAGGCGCTTGAGCCTGTCGGCCACCTCGACCGCCGGGAGCATGGCGAACACGTCGCACACCGGACCGTCGAAGTCGAGGAAGATGTGGTCCTTCTCCTGCAGCAGCTCCATCCCCTCACCTTGCCACCGACCTGCGTTTAGCCCCCTAATCGCGATCCGGAGGGACCTTACGGAACGGGCGCGTTTCTGGTTAGGTTCCGACCATTGGGGTCGGTCCTGTTCAGCAGACCTAGTCACTGGGGGTATACGCCCATGCCGCGTCCCTTCCGTCCCGTAACCCTCGAGCCGCTCCGCCGCCGGTCCAAACGGACCGCCGGGCTCGCGATCCTCAGCCTCGCCGCGGGCCTTCTCGCCGCCGTACCCGCTGAAGCCGCTCCGGCGGATCAACAGCGTCAGCGGGACTTCGCGGCCGCCGCGCAGGAGTTCGGCGTCCCCGAGAACGTCCTGCTCGGCGTCTCGTTCCTGGAGTCGCGCTGGGACTTCAACGCCGGTACGCCGAGCACGTCCGCCGGATACGGTCCGATGCACCTGACCGACCTGCGCGAAGCGGGCACAGGCACGCATCACGACGAAGGCGAGGAGGACCCGCGCGGAGACGACGCCCGTCAGGCGAAACTCCCGGTGACACCGGCGCCGAAACCGCCTCCGCCCGGCCTTCAGACCATCGACGAGGCGGCCGCGCTGATCGGCCAGGACGTCGCGACGCTGCGTACGGACACCACCCAGAACATCCGCGGTGGCGCCGCCCTGCTGGCGAAGTACCAGCGCGAAACCGGCGATTGGAACGCCGCCGTCGCTCGCTACAGCGGCGCGAAGGACGCGGCGGGAGCACAGTCCTTCGCCGACGAAGTCTTCGACACCATCTCCAAGGGCGTCAGCCGCAGGACCGACGACGGTCAGAACGTCACCCTCGCCGCGACGCCGGTGAGCCCGGCGCGCGTCCAGGCCGAAGACCCGAAGACGGAGTGCCCGAAGAAGGTCTCGTGCCTTTCGGTGCCGGCGCCGTACCAGGAGCTGCCGAACAACGACTACGGCAACCACGACAAGGCGGACCGGCCGAAGAGCCAAAAGGTCGAATACATCATCATCCACGACACCGAGGGCTACTGGGACACGGCGATGGACCTCGTCCGTGACCCGACCTACGTGAGCTGGCACTACACGATCCGCTCGTCCGACGGCCAGATCGCGCAGCACGTGCCGACCAAGGACGTCGCCTGGCACGCGGGCAACTGGTACGTCAACGCGAAGTCCGTCGGCATCGAGCACGAGGGCTTCGCCGCGAAGGGCACTTGGTACACGGAGGCGATGTACCGCACCTCCGCGAAGCTCGTCGGCTACCTCGCGCGGAAGTACGACATCCCGCTCGACCGCGCGCACATCCTCGGCCACGACAACGTTCCCGGCACGATCCCCTCGACCATCAAGGGCATGCACTGGGATCCGGGCCCGTACTGGGACTGGGCGCACTACTTCGACTTGATGGGCGCGCCGCTGTCCGGCTTCGGCCGCCCCGGCTCGCCGCTGGTGACCATCACGCCGGACTTCGCCACGAACCAGCCCGCGTTCACCGACTGCGAGGGCGCCGGAAAGCCTTGCCCGGCAAGGGGTTCCGGTTCGGTCGTGCTGCGCAGCGAGCCGAACGACTCGGCGCCGCTGCTCAAGGACATCGGCCTGCGCCCGGACGGTTCGGTGAGCACGATGGCCGTTTCGGACATCGGCAGCCGCGCGGAGACCGGCCAGCGGTACGTGGTCGCCGAGCGGCGGGCCGGCTGGACGGCGATCTGGTACCTCGGGCAGAAGGGCTGGTTCCGCGACCAGCGCACGACGAGCCCGGCGTTCGGCCTGGTCGTCACGCCGAAGCCCGGTCTGGCGACCGTGCCGGTGTTCGGCCGCGCGTATCCCGAGGCCGAGGCCTACCCGGCGAACGTGCCGGTGCAGCAGGTCGTCCCGCTGCCGTACACGTTCTCGGCCGGGCAGCGGTATTCGCTCGGCAACGTCCTCGGTTCCGAGTACTTCTCGGCGACGACGTTCGACCCGGCGAACCACGTGGTCGTCAAGGGCAGGACGAAGTACGTGCAGATCCAGTTCGGGCACCGCATCGCCTTCGTGAAGGCGGACGACGTCCGGATCCTGCCCGCCGCCTGAGGCCGTGGCGGATCGCGTTTAGCCCGCTAAACGCGATCCGCTCCCCCGGGTCAGGAGTCCAGCGCGACCTTGACCCCGGGGGCGTGCTCGGTGTTGCGCCGCGTCTTCGACCAGCCGTTGCGGCCGCGCACCAACCGGAACAGCGCCCGCCACGACGTGATGTAGAACGTGTAGATGTACAGCGCGTAGGCGAAACCCATCCCGATCCCGCGCAGGAGATTGCGGCTCTTCAAGCATTTGAACTGATAGATCGGGCCCCACACGATGAACGGCAGCAGCCCGAACGAGCCGTAGATCGCGAACAGGATCCACGCGCCGTCGTCGGCGAACCAGGTCCACACCTGCGCCGGATCCCCCGCGGTGCTGAAAAGCAGCAGGATGAACGGGATCGGGTACAGCAGCGAGCCGAGCAGCTGCATCCACGGCTGTGCGAGGTAGTACATCATCTCCGCCGCGCCCAGCGTGCTCACATGCGGCGAATCCCAGATCCGCCGGAGATACCGCGAACACTGCATCGTGCCCTGGCCCCAGCGGGTGCGCTGCACCAGGAACCGCCGCAGGCTGTACAGACCTTCCTGTTTCACATGGGAATCCGGCGTGTAGCCGGTCCGCCAGCCCGCGGTCAGCAGGTGCACGCCGAGTTCGAAATCCTCCAGCAGCGAACCGCGCCACGGCTGTTCGTCCGGCCCGGCGATCGAGTCCAAAGCGGACAGTCGCGTGAACTGACCGTTGCCGCCCATGGAGATCGTGCCGGTGAAGCCGCGCGAGGTCTGGATGGCCGCGATCGCCGTGCGGAACTCGAGATCCTGCATCTGGGCCAGCTTCAGCCCGAAGGCACGGGAAAACCAGTTCTTCCCCGGCGGGCGGGTGCCGGCGTTGCCCATCCAGACGTCGAGCTGCACGGCGCCGATCGTCTCGTCGCCGAAGAGATGATCCGCGGCGCACACCTCGAGGCAGTTCTCCGCCGGCCGCCCGTCCGCGTCGACGACCACGACGACCACGTCGTCGCGGCGCGCGTCCGGGCCCATCCAGTCGTTGAGCGCCTGATAGGCCGCGTTGAGCGCGTCCCCCTTGCCCGTCCTCGCTTCCGGACGGCGCCGGGGAACGAGGTGCAGGTACGGGTCGTAGCCGCCGTTGCGCCGCCAGATCGACCTGACCACGCGGGCCGTGCGGTCCTCGGAGTCGTCGTCGACGACCCAGACGTGCGCGTGCCGGAACGTCGAACGCAGGTACCGCACGGTTTCCCGGATGACGGTCTGTTCATCTCGGCACGGAACGAAGAAGTGCCAGGTGAAGTCGTCGGCGTCCCCGACGGGCGCGGGTTTGCGCCGCAGGTACGGCACGACGATCACGAACACGTACACGATGAACGCCACGCTCATGGTGAGCGCGAAGGCCTGCGTGATCGCGAGCAGGATCTTGACCGAGCCGCCGCCCATCAGGCGGCCCCGCGTTCGGCCCGGGGCTTGCGGGTGCTCAGCCACACGAACAGGACGAGGGCGACCGCGCCGCCGAGGACGCTGACCATCGAGCCGAGCAAGGTGTGACCCCAGTAATAACCTTCGTCGACACCCATCACGTTCACGAGCCCGACGATGGCCAAAACCCTCATCTGATTGACAAGAATGACGACGATCGCGGAAATGAGCAACGAAGTGAACAGCCTCTTCGCATTTCCCGGACGGAAATACAACATGACGGCGGTCACCAACAGCAGCGGCAGCAACATGAATGCCGACGAGCATTCCGGAGTCATTCTTAACCCGAGTGGAGTATCGCCCGACAACCCAAAGTAGACAGTCTCGCGTTCACCGGCGACGAAGACACCCGATGTGGTGATGACCCTCAGTATCAGGCCCGCGAGCTGCACTTCGAAAACCCGGTACAGGCGCTCGGCCAGCACCAGGCCGACCGCGACGGCGACCACCGCCACCACCGCCATACGCAGCGGAAACCGGTTGGAACTCGGCAAAGGAGCGCTCGCAACGGCCACGATGACCCTTTCAGGAATGACGCAGCAGACGACAGGTCCGCCAGTGCGGACAGAGATCTCGCCGACGAGAGTAAGTCAGCGAGAACCGGCCCTTTCGACCGGGGTCGGCATTTTCAACGTGATCATGGGCCCTTTCGGCACGATCGTGGAGAAACTGACTAGGCCGAAAGAGTGAAGCCTTCGGCGACCTGCGGTAAATGCCCGCAAGTCCACCTGATCCGGTGATCCTCGCAGTTTCTTGTTCAATTTAAGAAACACTCGGCGATAGACGATCCGCGAGCCGAGTCAGGCCAGCTGAGGATTCGTCCGCAACGGTTGTGCCCTCGTGCCGACCGCAGATGAGAGAAACCCCCACGAATCAATTCGGAGGACCAGTTGAAGAACACGCACCTCTTGCGACGAGGCGGAGTACTCGCCGCTGTGGTGGCGAGCGTGGCTCTCGCCGGTGCGGTGCCCGCCTCGGCGGCCCCCGGTGACGGCTCCGCGTATGGCGTCAAGGTCGATGTGAAGCTGCTCGGCCTCGACGCGGTGAAGGCCGGGCCGCTCGCCGAGGCGAAGACCTCCGGGCCGACCGCCAACAGCCTCGCGAAGGCCAACCTCACCGGCGTGCTCACCGCGGGCGCGATCAACACCGAAGCCAAACGCGACGACAACTCCGGTGCCGTGACGGCGAAGGCCAGCACCGCCGACGTCGGTTTGCCGCTGCTGAAGGGCGCCCTCGGCGACGTCGGCGTCAAGGTCGTCGAAGCCACCTGCACCGCGACCCAGAAGGGTGTGCAGGGCGCGACGAACCTGGTCGGCGCGAACCTCGGCAGCGCCGGCGCGGTCGACGCGACACCCGCCCCGAACACGCAGATCAAGGTCGGCCTCGGCACCGTCAACGTCGCGACGATCATCCTGAACGAGCAGATCAAGAACCCCGACGGCAGCCTCACGGTCAACGCCATCCACGTGAAGCTGCTCGGCGACGCCCTCACCCCGCTCGGTTCCGGCGACGTGATCGTCTCGTCGGCCACCTGTGGCCCGGCCGGTCTGCCCGTGCCGCTCGCTTCGGGCGCGGGGCTGTGGATCGGGCTCGGCCTGCTCGGTGCCGTCGCCATCCCGGTCGGTATCCGCGTCGTCCGCAACCGGCGTCCGGCGACCACCGCCTGACCAGGGTGAAGTGAGGTCGAAATGTACAAGTTGCCTGGCGCCGGAGTCGGCGTCGCCGGTGGCGGGGTGGGTGCCCTCGCCGCCACCGGGGCCGATGTCGGCTGGTGGCTGGCCGTCGGCGTGATCCTGCTGGTTCTCGGAACCATCGCGGTCATCGCCGGCTACCGCCGCACGAAACGGCTCGGCGAGATGGGGAGCTGACGCTTCCCCGGACGGAACGGCCGCCGGCGTGGGCCCCTCGCGCGCCGGCGGCCGCCACCCGCGTTTTGCGGGACACTCGAATCGTGGATGAGGAGCGCGAACGCGTGGATGTGATGTTGCTGGCCGGAACACGGCCGGAGGCGGTCAAGCTCGCGCCGCTGGCGCTGGCGCTCGCGGAACACCCGCACCTACGACCCTTCTTCGTCCACAGTGGACAGCATCAGGGCATGGTCGAACAGGCGCTGATCCCGTTCGGCCTGCCGGTCGACGCCTGGCTCGACACTCCGCCCAGGACCACCGGCACCCAGGCGGAACTGGTTTCCGGGCTGCTGCCCGCGCTCGACGAAGTGCTGCGCCGCGTCGCACCGGCCGCGGTCGTCGTCCAGGGCGACACGACGACGGGGCTGGCGGGCGCGCTCGCCGCGTTCTGGCAGGGCATCCCGGTCGTGCATCTGGAAGCGGGACTACGCACCCACGACCTCGCCGCGCCGTTCCCCGAAGAGGGGACGCGGCAGATGATCTCGCGCATCGCCGCGCTGCACCTCGCGCCGACACCGGGCGCCGCGGCCGCGCTGCGCACGGAAGGTGTTCCGCGCCAACGGATCGCCGTCACCGGCAACACCGTCGTCGACGCCGTGATCGCGATCGCCGAACGTGATCTCCCCGCGCGGGACACCGCGCTCGCGTTGCTGGAGATGGAAATCGCCGAGGCGGGTGAGCGTCTCGTCCTCGTGACGTCGCACCGGCGCGAGTCCTGGGGCGAGCCGCTGAGCCGCACCCTCGCGGCCATCGAACTGATCGTCGCGGAACACAGCGACGTGCAGGTGCTGTTCCCGGTGCATCCGAATCCGGCCGTGCGGGAGCAGGTGACGGCCGCGCTCGGCGGGACGCCACGGGTGACGATCACCGAGCCGCTCGAATATCCCGATCTCGTGCGCGCGTTACGGCTCGCCGAGCTCGTCCTGACCGATTCCGGTGGTATCCAAGAGGAAGCGCCGACCTTCGGCACGCCAGTGCTGGTGCTCCGCGACGTCACCGAACGGCGCGAAGCCATCGAGGCCGGCTGCGCCTGGCTCGTCGGGACGGACACCGGTCTCATCGCCGACACCGCGGCGAAGATCCTGCGTGGCGACCTTCATCCGACGCACACCGGAAACCCTTACGGTGACGGCAATGCCGCCGCATTCTCGGTGGCGGCGCTGGAGGAGCTGCTCAACCTGGCCCCGGCGCCGCGCACCACCGCCGAATCGCGTTAGATCGAGACGACCTGCACCGGCAGCGCCGGATTGGCGGAAAAGTCGAGCGAGGCCTGGGGGCGTCCCGCGGCGACCACGTGCGCGCCGAGCGCGGCGATCATCGCGCCGTTGTCCGTGCACAGCCGCGGTCGCGGTACACGCAAGGTGATCCCGGCCTCGGCGCAGCGCTCGGCGGCGAGCTCGGACAGCCGCGAATTCGCCGCCACACCACCGGAGATCACGAGCGTGTCCACGCCGTGTTCCTTGGCCGCACGGATCGCCTTCCTGGTGAGGACGTCGGCGACGGCCTCCTGGAACGACGCGGCGACGTCGTCGACGGGAATGTCCTCACCGCGGCGCTCGGCGCCTTCGACCCAGCGCGCGACCGCGGTTTTCAAGCCGGAGAAGGAGAAATCGAATTTGGCGTCACGCGGCCCGGTCATCCCGCGCGGGAACGCGATCGCCGCGCCGTCGCCGTTCTTGGCGGCCTTGTCGATGGGCGGGCCCCCCGGATACGGCAGGCCGAGGACGCGGGCGACCTTGTCGTAGGCCTCACCCGCGGCGTCGTCCACAGTGGACCCGAGTTCGGTGATCTCGGAAGCGATGTCGTCCACCAGCAGCAATTGCGTGTGCCCACCGGAGACGAGCAGGGCGAGGCAGCGCTCGGGCAACGGGCCGTGCTGGAGCGTGTCGACGGCGATGTGCCCGGCCAGATGGTTGACGCCGTAGAGCGGGATGTCGAGCGCGGCGGCGTACGCCTTGGCGGCGGCGACGCCGACCAGCAACGCGCCGGCGAGACCTGGCCCGGCGGTGACCGCGATGGCGTCCACATCGGACAGTGTCAGCCCGGCCTTCTCGAAGGCGCGTTCGACCGTCGGGACCATCGCCTCCAAGTGCGCGCGGCTGGCGACCTCGGGTACGACGCCGCCGAAGCGGGCGTGCTGGTCGACGCTGGAAGCGACCTCGTCGGCGAGGAGTTCGACCGTGTTGTCGTCGTGCAGGCGGACGAGGCCGACGCCGGTCTCGTCGCACGAACTCTCGATGCCCATGATGATGCGCGGCATCAGCCCGCCACCTCGTCTCGGACCTGGGCCCGCGGGCGGACCATCGTGTAGGCGTCGGCGCCGGAAGGCTGGTAGTAGCGCTTCCGGAGGCCGACGCGTTCGAAACCGTGCCGCTCGTAGAGCGTGATCGCCGCGTCGTTGTCGGTGCGGACCTCGAGGAAGACCGGCGCGCCGAGCTCGTCCGCGCGGCCGAGGAGCGCCTTCAGCAAGGTGGTGCCGATGCCCTGGCGCTGGTGGCCGGGGTCAACGCCGATCGTGTGGATGCTCGCCTCGTAGTCGCCGCGGCGGCCGACGACGGCGAGCCCGGCGTAACCGATGACCTCGTCGGTTTCATCCGGACGGGCGACCAGGTAGAAACCGCCGGCGTCGAGTTCCGCGTGGAAGGCATGGGCGGTCCACGGCGAATCGCCCGGGAAGAGGATCTTCTCTATCTCGACACAGCGGGGAATGTCCTTGCGGCGTAAGGGTTCCAGCCTCACGACGTGGTCACCTTCTTGCGTGCGGCCGGTCCGACGGCGTCCGGGCGGCGGAGGTAGAGCGGGGTGAGCGGCGCGGGCTCGTGGTCGAAGTCGGCCGCCTTGACCAGTCCGAGGGGTGACGGGAAGCGCGGCTCGATCGGCTGCACGCCCAGGGCGTCCGCGTACAGGAGGGCTCCGTCGCCAGCCGCGACCTTGATCGCGGTCTGGAGTTCGGCGGGCCGCTCGACGTGGGGGCCGTCGGTGCGGGAGCCGTCGGCGGCGTACGTGGCCCAGTAGACCTCGCGGCGCCTCGCGTCGGTGAGGACGAGGAAGGGCGCTTCGCCGGGCGCGACGTCGGCGGCGATCGCGTCGAGACTGCAGACCGGGTAGGCGGGGATGCCGAGGGCGTGGGCGAGCGACGCGGCGGTGGCCATGCCGGCGCGAAGACCGGTGAAGGGGCCGGGGCCGACGCCGCACACGATGGCGTCGAGGTCGCGAAGCGTCACGCCCGCGGCCTTGACGGCTTCGAGGGCGTGCGGCGTGATCAGCTCGCCGTGGGCGCGCGGGTCGACCGTGACGCGGTCGCCGCGTGACTCGAGGGTGTCGCCGTCCACGGCGACGAGGCCCGCGGTGACCGCCGGGGTCGAGGTGTCGATGGCCAGTACCAGCACGGTTACCCAGCCTACGACCAGCGCCCCGGAGCGCGTTTAGCGGGCTAAACGCGTTCCGGTGACGTGGCCGCTCCCCTGGCGCCGGAGCGCGTTTAGCCCGCTAAACGCGATCTGTGCGGGGGCCCGCCACCGGTCCCGGATCCTGCCGCCGGATCGCGATTAGGGGGCTAAAGTCGCTCCCGCTCTCCCGCCCGCAGATCGCGATTAGGGGGCTAAACGCAGGTCGGCCCACCGTGTGAAGCAGGTCGCAGGGGTGCGGGTGGGCAGCGCGGTACGGTCCTGCGAGGGCCAAGCGCCCCGGCCGACGGAGTCAAGCAGGAGGTCACACGGTGCCCGATCGGTTGTTCCCCACGCTGGCGAGCGGCTCTGGCAAGGAGGCCCTCCGCTTCGACGACACCTCCCTCACCTACGCCGACGTCGCGGCCGTCGCCGGCACCCTCGCCCGCGACCTGCCGAGCGGCCGCGTCGCCGTCTGGGCGACGCCCTCGGTACACACCAGCGTCGCCGTGATCGCCGCCCTGCTCGCGGGCGTCCCCGCCATCCCGCTCAACCCGAAGATCGGCGAGCGCGAACTCGCGCACATCCTCACCGACAGCGAGCCCGGCCTCGTTCTCGCGGAACCGGGCGCCGACCTGCCCACCGGCCTCGACGGCCTGCCTCGCCGCGACATCGTTCTCGAAGGCACGCAGGCCCATCTCCCCGCGGAACCGGACGCCGAAGCCCCGGCGCTGATCGTCTACACCTCGGGCACCACCGGCCCGCCCAAGGGCGTCGTACTCCCCCGCCGCGCGATCTCGACCACGCTCGACGCGCTCGAGGACGCCTGGGAGTGGACCGCCGAAGACGTCCTGGTCCACGGCCTCCCGCTGTTCCACGTGCACGGCCTGATCCTCGGCATCCTGGGGCCGCTCCGGCGCGGCGGCTCGGTCCGGCATCTCGGTCGCTTCTCCACCGAAGGCGTCGCACGCGAGCTCGCGACCGGCGCGACGATGATGTTCGGCGTCCCGACCATGTACCACCGCATCGCGGGCGAAGTCGGCGAAAACCCGTCGCTCGCCGAGGCGCTGAGCAGTGCACGGCTGCTCGTCTCCGGATCGGCCGCGCTGCCCGTCCACGACCATCAGCGCATCACCACGGCCACCGGCAGGCGCGTGATCGAGCGCTACGGGATGACCGAAACCCTCATGAACACCAGCATCCGCGCCGACGGCGAGCACGTTCCCGGAACTGTCGGTGTCCCCCTGCGCGGCGTCGATCTGCGCCTCGTCGACGAATTGGGCGAGCCCGTCGACGAGGTCGAGACCGTCGGCGAGATCCAGGTCCGCGGGCCGAACCTGTTCACCGAGTACCTCAACCGCCCCGACGCCACCGAAGCCGCCTTCGACGACGGCTGGTTCCGAACCGGCGACATGGCGACCCTCGACGCGGCCGGGTACGTGAAGATCGTCGGCCGGAAGGCGACGGACCTGATCAAGAGCGGCGGCTACAAGATCGGCGCGGGCGAGATCGAGAACGCGCTCATGGAGCATCCCGGCGTCGCCGAGGTCGCGGTCACCGGCGAGCCCGACGACGACCTCGGCGAGCGGATCGTGGCCTGGGTGGTGCCCGACGGCGAACGTCCGGCGGAGTCGGAGCTCGCCGACCACGTCTCCCGCCTGTTGTCGCCGCACAAACGGCCTCGGGTGATCCGCTATCTGGAAGCGTTGCCGCGCAACGACATGGGCAAGGTCATGAAGCGGGCACTCGGATGAGCAGGCCCTCCGCGCGGTCTGTCATCAAGGAGATCGCGACCGGTTTCGAGGATCTGGACGTTCCGCGTACCGCTGAGCCGGACGACGGGCCGATCGGCTGGCCGGGCTATCGCGCGGCACGGGAGGCCGCCGAGGAGCGGACCGGCGAGGGCGAGTCCGTGCTCTGCGGGACCGCCAGGATCGGCGACGTCGAGGCGGTGGTGATCGCTTTCGAGTTCGGCTTCCTCGGCGGTTCGATCGGTCAGCGGACCGGTGATCGCGTCGAGTCGGCGTTCGCGCGGGCCGTTGAGTCCGGGTTGCCGGTGGTGTCGCTGATCGCGACCGGCGGCAGCCGCATGCAGCACGGGATGCGGGCGCTTTCGCAGTTGCAGCGGATCGCGCGGGCGGCGGCCGGAGCCCGGTCGGTGCCGCAGATCTCCGTGCTGCGCGATCCGACCACGGGCGGCGGCTGGGCGACGCTCGGTGCGAGCGCCGACGTCGTCCTCGCACTGCCCGGGGCGCAGGTCGGCTTCGCCGGTTCCCGCGTTCGGCCTGCCGGCGCGTCTCCGGAGGCGTACACGGCCGAAGCGAAGCTCGCGTGGGGCCAGGTCGACCAGATCGTGACGCCTGCCGAACTTCCTTCGACGCTGGAACGGTGGCTGCGCTTACTGACTTCTCCGACGGCGGAGGCTGCCGAGCCGCCCGGCGCGCTCGGAGAGACGGACTTGCCCGACAGCGGTTGGGACGCGGTTCAAGCGGCACGCTCCGCTGAGCGACCAAGGGCTGCGGAGTACCTCGACGCGTACTTCGACTGGCGTGAGGAGGTCTCGGGCGACAGAAGCGGCGGAGTGGACTCCGGTGTCTTGTGCGGCTTCGGCTGGCAAAGCGGCCGAGCGATCGCGTACGCGGCACAGTGCGGAACGCCGACACTGCCCGCGGGCTTCCGGACAGCGGCGCGTCTGGTGCGGCTCGCGTCGAGGCTCGGGATCCCGGTCCTCACCCTCGTCGATACTCCAGGAGCGGCGAACGACGAGGCGGCCGAGCGGGCCGGGGCCGGTGCGGCGATCGCGGAGTTGTTCGAGGCGGTCGCGAGCGCCGCCGTGCCGATCACGACGCTGGTGATCGGGGAAGGCGGATCCGGGGGCGCACTCGCGTTCGCGGCGCCGGGGTCGACCTGGGTGACACCCGGCGCGTACTTCTCGGTGACCTCGCCCGAGGCCGCCGCGGCGATCCTCAAGCTGCCCGCCGACGAAGTCCCCGCTCTCGCGGACCGGCTGCGGCTACGCCCCCAAGACCTGGTCGACCTGGGAATCGCCCGGTCCGTGGTGGGCCCGAATCGCGATTAGGGGGCTAAACGCAGGTCGGCCCCCAGATCGCGTTTAGCCCGCGAAACGCAGGTCCCTCCGCACACGACGCAGATCGCGATTAGCCCGCTAAACGCAGGTCGGGCGTCCGGGACGTCCAGGTGCCGTGCGGCTCCAGGGTGACCAGGCGGACGTCGTCCTCACGGCGCTCCAGCCGCACGACGAGGTAGTCGTCCGACAGCCGCTCGGCGGTCCCCTCGCCCCATTCGACGACCAGGGCGGACCGCTCCAGTTCGGTGTCGAGGTCCAAGTCGTCCAGCTGCGAGAGATCCCCGCCGAGCCGGTACGCGTCGACGTGCACCAGAGCGACCCCAGAAGCCCCAGCCGGATGCACCCTGGCCAGCACGAACGTCGGCGAGCTGACCCGCCCGCCGACCCCGAGACCGTCCGCGATCCCGCGGGTCAGCGTCGTCTTGCCCGCCCCGAGCGGACCGGCGAGCAGCACCAGATCGCCCGCACGCAGCGAACGTCCGAGCTCACGCCCGAACTCCATCGTCGACTCGGGAGTCGGGAAAGCGAAATTCATCAGCGTTGCCACCACCAGGTTCGCCGGTCGGAAGTCTCACCATCGGTGCCCGTGCACCGTTGTACCAAGTCGATCAGGTGGCTGTTCACCAGTTCTGGTTGTTCCAGCTGCACCATGTGTCCCGCGCCGCGCACGCGCACCAGCTCCGCATCCGGCAGCTCCGCCGCGATCCGCTCCGCGTGCGCGACGGGAGTGAAGCGGTCGGAATCCCCGCCGACGACCAGCACGTGCGCGTGCTTCAACCCGGCGAGCGCGGCGTACCGGTTGTGGCTGCCGAGCGTGTCGACGAAGTTCACGAGCCCGCGCACCGGCGTCACTTCGAGCATTTCCAGCATGAAGTCGACGAGCCGCGGCGACACGTCCCGGCTGCCGAAAGCCAGCCTGCGCACGGCTTGCCGGGTCAGCTGCCCGCCTGCCGCGCGCACGAACTCGACGAGTCCCGGCTGCCAACCGGCCAGTCCGCCGACGCCGCGCGTGAGCGGGTTGTACTTCGAGAGCAGTGATCTCGGCAGGCCCCGAGCGCCGACTTCGCCCGCCGCGGTCGCGATGAACGCGACGCCGCAGACCCGGTCGTCGAACAGCTCGGGATACTCGGCGGCGAGTTCCATGATCACCATGCCGCCCATCGAGTGCCCCATGAGCACGATGGGCCCCTCCGGCACCACCGAGCGCAGGACCATGTCGAGGTCGCGCGCCAGCTGCTCGATGGTGCTCATCTCGGCGGTCGCGGCGCCGGATTGCCCGTGCCCGCGATGGTCGTAATAGACCTGACGCACCCGCGGCAGCTTCAGCGACGCGAGGTCTCGCCGCTGGAAATGCCAGCAGCGCTTCGACAACGCGAAACCGTGCACGCCGACGACGGTCAGCTCCGGTTCTCCCCCATCGGCCGGATCGATCTCCTCGACCGCGAGCGGCGTGCCGTCCTCCGCCGCCACCGTCGATGTCCGGTCCGGTTCCAAGTCCCCCAACGGCTCGTCCACGAACGGATCCTCACTTTGCCGCCGCTGCTGCGCGGCGACGGCGATCGCCGCGGCGGTGCCGGTGGCCACCGCCCCGACTCCGCCGACTATGGCCAGCAGTCTTCGTGAAGGTGTCACGAGCCTGCCTCCAGATACGTTCGGCGGATGCGCGGGCGGTACATCGAAGTCACGATCTCGTAGTCGATCGTCCCCAGCTTGTCGGCCCATTCCCGGGCCGTCGGCTCGCCGGAAGCGCCTGCGCCGAAGAGGATCACTTCGCTGCCGACGGCCGGTTCGTCGTCTCCGCAGTCGACGATGAGCTGGTCCATGCAGACGCGGCCGACGACCGGCCGTCGCTTCCCGGCGAGCAGGACGTCCATGCGGCCGGACAGCGACCGCGGCACGCCGTCGGCGTATCCGACGGGAACCAGGGCGAGGGTGGTGTCGCGCTCGGCCGTCCAGCTATGGCCGTACGAGACCGATTCGTCGGCAGGGATCCGCTTCGTGAGCACGACGGACGACTTGAAGGTCATCGCCGGGCGGAGATCGTCGTCGGTGGGCACCGGGTTCAGCCCGTAGATCGCGATCCCGGGGCGCACGAGGTCGAAGTGCAGGTCTGGCCTGGTGAGCACGGCGGCGGAGTTCGCGATATGCCGCATCGGGTTCAGGCCGGCCGCGCGGGCGATGTCGTAGGCCTCGTCGAACCGCTTCGCCTGCGCGTCGATGGAGGGGTGGCCGAGCTCGTCGGCGCACGCGAGGTGCGACCAGATGGCGACGACCTCGATGAGCGGCTTCGCGGCCGCCGCTGCCTTGACCAAGGCCGGCCATTCCGCAGGTGGGCAGCCGTTTCGGGACAGTCCGGTGTCGATCTTGAGGTGAACCCGGCAGATCGCGTTTAGCCCGCTAAAGTCGCGTGCCCGGCGCGCGCCGTCGGCCACGCGGGCCAGCTCGTCGAGGGAGCTCACGGCGACGTCGATGTCTTCGGCGACAGCGGGGGCGAAGTCGACTTCGGGGGTGTCGAGCCAGCTGAAGAGCCGGACGCCGATCCCGGCCCGGCGCAGCGCGAGCGCCTCACCGAGGGAGCAGGTGCCCAGCCAGGTGGCCCCGCCCTCGACGGCGGCACGGGCGACCTCGAGGGCTCCGTGCCCGTAGCCGTCGGCCTTGACCACGGCCATGGTCTGGGCCGAGGGAGCGCGGGATGCGAGCAGGGCGACGTTGTGCCGGATGGCGGACAGGTCGATGACGACCTCGGCACGCGGGAAACTGGCGGTCATAACGACCACCAGTTTCCCACGAACCGGCTCAGGACAGGCGCGCCCCGTCGGTGGCGGAGAACACGTGCAGCTCGTCGGGACGGATCCGCAGGTGCAGGGTGTCGCCCATGGTCGGCGGCGTGCGCGGGTCCACCCGGGTGACGACGTTCGACTTCGAGCCCTCGGCGTCGGTCTCGGCGAGCTTGCCGTAGACGTACGCGTCCGAGCCGAGCTCCTCGACGAGGTCGACCTTGATCGGCAGCGTGCCGTCTTCGCTGGTCGTCACTTCGAGCGACTCCGGACGGAAGCCGAGGGTGACCGTGTCGCCGTCGGCCTTGGCGAGGATCTCGCGGGTCAGCGGCACCCGCGCGCCACCCAGCTCGGCACCGTCTTCGGTGAGCTTCGCGGTGACGAGGTTCATCGCGGGCGAGCCGATGAATCCGGCGACGAAAGCGTTTGCGGGCCGGTCGTACAGGGCGCGCGGGGTGTCGCACTGCTGCAGGAGACCGTCCGAGAGGACCGCGACCCGGTCGCCCATCGTCATGGCCTCGACCTGGTCGTGCGTGACGTACACGGTGGTGACGCCGAGGCGGCGCTGCAGCGCGGCGATCTGCGTACGGGTGGAGACACGCAGCTTCGCGTCGAGGTTCGACAGCGGCTCGTCCATGAGGAAGACCTGCGGCTCACGCACGATGGCGCGGCCCATCGCGACGCGCTGACGCTGGCCACCGGAGAGCGCCTTCGGCTTGCGGTCGAGGTACTGCTCGATGTCGAGCAGCTTGGCCGCGTCGAGCACCTTCTGCTTGATCTCCGAAGCCGGGCGGCCCGCGATCTTCAGCGCGAAGCCCATGTTCTGGCCCACGGTCATATGCGGGTACAGCGCGTAGTTCTGGAACACCATCGCGATGTCGCGGGCACGCGGCGGCAGCTGCGTGACGTCGCGGTCGCCGATCCACACGGCGCCTTCGTCGATGTCTTCGAGGCCCGCGAGCATCCGCAGGCTGGTGGACTTGCCACAGCCGGAAGGCCCGACCAGCACGAGGAACTCGCCGTCGGCGATCTCGAGGTCGAGTGCGTCCACGGCGGGCCGCTCGGAGCCCGCGTAGCGCCGGGTCGCCTTGTCGTAGGTGATCGTGGCCATCGGTTCAGTCCTCTTTCGGTTTCGCGGAAATGCCGTGCCCGAGTTCGCGGGCGTCGAGATGCCGTCGCTGGATCCGGCGCCCCTCGGCGCGGTCCGCTTCGGTCGGCTCGAGTGGGGTGTGACCGTGCTGTTCCTGCCAGCGGGGAGGTTCCGTGCTGGAAGCGAGGGCCCAGGCCGCCTGCCGCGCGGCACCGACCGCGACGTACTCGGCGACTTCGGGGATGACGACGGGCACGCCGAACACGATCGGCGCGACCGCGCGAACGGCCGCCGACTGCGCGCCGCCACCGATCAGGAGGACGCGACGGACTTCGAGCCCCTGCTCGCGCAGGGCGTCGAGACCGGCGGCCAGACCGCACAGCATTCCTTCGACGGCGGCGCGCGCGAGGTTTTCGGGCGTCATGTTCGCGCGGGTCAGGCCGAAGAGCGTGCCCCTGGCGTCCGGGAGGTTCGGCGTCCGCTCACCGTCGAGGTACGGCAGGAAGGTGAGGCCGCCGGAGCCGGGAGTCGCGGCGAGCGCCAGCTTGTCGAACTCCGCGAGCTCGACGCCGAGCATCGCGGACGTGGCGGTCAGTACGCGGGCCGCGTTGAGGGTGCAGGCCAGCGGGAGGAAACGGCCGGTGGCGTCGGCGAATCCCGCGACGATGCCGGAGGGGTCCGCGCTCGCGGTCTCGGAGACGCCGAAGACGGTACCGCTGGTGCCGAGCGAGACCACGACATCGCCGGGGGCGAGTTCGAGACCGAGCGCGGCGGCCATGTTGTCGCCGGTTCCGGCCGAGACCAGGATCCCGTCCGGCGTGTGGCCCGCGGCTTCGGCGGGGCCGATGACCTTGGGCAGTTCGGGAGTCCGTCCGCCGAAGGCGTGCGCGAGGAGATCCTTGCGGTATTCGCCGGTGGCGGACGAGAAGTAGCCGGTGCCGGAAGCGTCGCCGCGGTCGGTGACCGGCTCGGCGCCGTCGCCCAGCAGCCGCCAGGTCAGCCAGTCGTGCGGAAGCAGGACACGGGCGACGCGATCGGCCAGCTCGGGCTCGTTCTCCGCCATCCAGCGCAGTTTCGTGACGGTGAAGCTGGCGACCGGCACCGAGCCGACGGACTTCGCCCAGCTCTCCGGACCGAGCTCGCCGCTGAGATCTTCGGCCGCCTTCGCGGACCGGGTGTCGTTCCACAGCAACGCGGGCCGGACGACCTCGCCTGCCTCATCGAGGGCGACCAAGCCGTGCTGCTGACCGCCGATGCCGATGGCACCGACACCGTCGAGCAGGCCGTCCGTGGCCTCGCGGAACGCGTCCCACCACGCGGCGGGCGCGACCTCGGTGCCGTCGGGATGCGAAGCGCGACCGGTGCGGACGATCTCGCCGGTGTTCGCGTCGCACACGACGACCTTCGTCGACTGGGTCGACGAGTCGATTCCGGCGACCAGCTCAGAACTCATATTCCGGGCCCTCCGGTGCGCATTCGACCTGCTCGATGGCGGTCCCCGCGGTCAGCGCCGCCTCGATCTCCTCGGTCGGCGTCTCTTCATCGGTGATCAGGAGGTCGTAGTCGCCGATGTCGCCGTACGCGTAGGTGGCGGTGCGGCCGAACTTGGAGTTGTCGACGACCAGGACGTTGCGATCCGCCGTGCGCAGCGCGGCTTTCTTGAGCTCGGCGTAGTCCTGGACTGGGTGGAACAGGCGGCCGACCGCGACCGCGGCGACCGAGACGAACGCGATGTCGGCGTGCGTGCGCTCGAGGAACGCGACGACGTCCGGGCCGGCGCACGAGTCGAACTCGTGGTGATAGCGGCCGCCGGCCAGGACGACCTCGACGCTCTTGGCCGGGCCGAGGATGCGGGCGGCTTCGAGCGAGTTGGTGATGACGGTGAGGTCTTCGATCTGGCCGAGGCGGCGGACCAGCGGGAAGAGCGTCGTCGAGTCGTCGACGAAGACCGTCTGGCCGGAGTGGACGTGCGCCGCGGCGGCCTCGCCGAGCGCGTCCTTGGTGGCCTGATTGAAGGTGTCGCGGAAGCGGGCCGCCGACTCCATGGTCGTCGCGGGGTAGGCCTCGACCTTGCCGCGGAGTTTGCGGAGGAGGCGGCGCTCGGCGAGTTCGTCGAGGTCGCGGTGCATCGTCATCAGGCTGACGCCGAACCGGGTGGTGAGGTCGTCGATGCGGACCTCGCCGGTGGCGATGACGTGGTCGAGGATCTCCTGGCGCCGGTGCTCGACGGCGGCGTCCGAGGGCCTGGTCTTAGACATGGGCGACACCGTTCACGACCCGGACCTTCGCGGTCTCGGCGGGGTGGGTGTCGGCGCTCACACCTGCTTCTTACCAGATTATTCGCCCAGAGTTAACACGTAACTCGATAACTCCCGAATTTTTTCCCACTCCCGCCGCCTGCCCGGCCGACCTGCGTTTAGCCCCCTAATCGCGCTCTGCGGGCGGGTGCCATCAGAGCGCGGTTAGGGGGCTAAACGCAGGTCGTAGCCCTGGTCAGGAGGTCAGGGATCGGACGGACCGGATGGCGTCCGGGACCGCGGCGAGGATGCCGGAAGCCGAGGTGGGGGCACCGTCGGCGGCGAGGGACCCGGCCAGCGAGTGGACGTGCGCGGCCGCCCCGGCCGCCAGCCACGGGTCGAGCCCGGAGGCGAGCAGCGCCCCGACCAGACCGGACAGCACGTCGCCCGAACCGGCCGTCGCGAGCCAAGACCCCCGCGGCGTGTTCACCAGCGCGCGCCCGTCCGGCGCCGCGACCACCGTGCAATGCCCCTTCAAGAGCACGACGGCGTCGTATTTCCGCGCGGCCGAACGCGCCGCCTCGACCCGGTCCGCCCCTGGCGGCGAACCCATCAGCCGCTCGAACTCCCCCGCGTGCGGGGTCAGCACGAGCGGCGTGTCCGGATCGCGCGCGTCGAGCACGTCGGGCGAACGCGCGATGATCGTCGTCGCGTCGGCGTCCGCGCACACCGGCACGCCCCGGCCGAGCACGAAGCGCAACACGTCCCGCCCCTCGTTCCCGGTGCCGATCCCCGGCCCGACGACCCACGCCTGCACCCGGCCCGCGTCGGTCACCGATCCCGTCGCGATGATCTCGGGCCACTG
This sequence comes from Amycolatopsis sp. NPDC102389, assembly GCF_044765885.1. NCBI lineage: Bacteria > Bacillati > Actinomycetota > Actinomycetes > Pseudonocardiales > Pseudonocardiaceae > Amycolatopsis > Amycolatopsis sp. NPDC102389. The sequence goes on along the minus strand of NZ_JBIWKX010000002.1, from coordinate 333,192 downwards.
CCCGCGCACCACGTCCGCCGCGTGACCGGCGTACCGCACCATCCCGGACGTCGCCCGCACCGCCGCGCCGGCCGCGAGCACGGCCGCCCCCGGATACGTCGCCGATCCGGCGGCAACCCCGACCACGCCCTGGCTGTACTTGTCGTCGTCCGGCCCGGGCACCGGCCAAGCGGCGGCGACATCCGCCGTATCGAGCCGCTGCAGATCGGGGTCGGTGAGCCGCAATCCGATGTCCACCAGGAACACCTCGCCGCAGGACGCGGGCGCGAGGGCGTGCACCGGCTTGAGCGCGCCGAAGGTGACGGTCCGATCCGCCACGACAGCCGGGCCATCGACGGCGCCGGTGTCCGGATCCACCCCACTCGGCAGATCGACGGCCAGCACCGGCGAACTCACGTGCTCCAACAACGCGGCCGCGTCCGGCCGCAGCGGCCCGCGCGCCGAAATGCCGACGATCCCGTCGACGACGAGATCGGCGCGGCTGATCCACTGTGGACCGTCCTCAAGGGACACGACCTTGCCGCCGGATCGCTTCAAGGCGGCCAAACCCGGGCCGTGCGCGCGTTCAGGCTTCAGCAGGATCGCCGAAACGGCCACGTTGCGGCGACGCAGGAAAGCGCCCGCCCACAAGGCGTCACCGCCGTTGTTTCCCGACCCGACGAGCAGCGTCACCCGCCGCCCGGACACCGATCCCGTGTGCTCCGCGAGCATCTCGGCGGCGTGCACCGCGAGACCGAAAGCCGCTCTCCGCATGAGCTCGCCATCGGGAGTGACGGCGAGCAACCGGTCCTCCGCCGCGCGAATCCGTTCCGTGGTCCAGATTCCCTGCACGACGCCTCCGGTCTCTATTCGACGGTGACCGACTTCGCCAGGTTACGCGGCTTGTCGACGTCGTACCCACGCGTGCGGGCGATCTCGGCGGCCAGCACCTGCAGCGGCACCGTGGAGACCAGCGGCTGCAGCAGGGTCGGGACGGCCGGGATCTCGATCAGCTCGTCGGCGAACGGGCGGACGGTCTCGTCGCCTTCCTCCGCGATCACGATAGTGCGGGCACCGCGCGCCTGGATCTCGCTGATGTTCGAGACCAGCTTCGAGTGCAGCACCGCGCGTCCCTTGGGAGACGGCATCACCACGACGACGGGCAAGCCTTCTTCGATCAGGGCGATCGGACCGTGCTTGAGCTCGCCGGCCGCGAAGCCCTCGGCGTGCATGTACGCGAGCTCCTTGAGCTTCAGCGCGCCTTCGAGAGCGACCGGGAAACCGACGTGACGGCCGAGGAACAGCACGGCCTTCGAGTCGGCGATCCGGCGGCCGAGGTCGCGGACCTGGTCCACAGTGGACAGGACCTTCTGCACCGCCGCGGGCATCGCCTCGAGTTCGGTGAACTCGCGGGCGACCTCGTCCGGATACTTGGTGCCGCGGGCCTGCGCGAGCGCGAGGCCGACCAGGTAGTTGGCCGCGATCTGCGCGAGGAACGCCTTGGTCGAGGCGACACCGATCTCCGGACCGGCGTGCGTGTAGAGGACGGCGTCGGACTCACGCGGGATCTGCGCGCCGTTGGTGTTGCAGACGGCCAGGACGCGGGCCTTCTGCTCGCGCGCGTGGCGGACGGCTTCGAGGGTGTCCGCGGTCTCGCCCGACTGGGAGACGGCGACGACCAGCGTCGCGCGATCCAGCACCGGGTCGCGGTAGCGGAACTCGCTGGCCAGCTCGACCTCGACCGGGAGGCGGCACCAGTGCTCGATGGCGTACTTGGCGACGAGGCCCGAGTGGTACGCGGAACCACAGGCGACGACGAAGACCTTGTCGACGTCACGCAGGTCCTGGTCGGAGATGCGCTGCTCGTCGAGGATGATCCGGCCGCCGTCGAAGTGGCCGCGCAGCGTGTTCGCCAGCGCCTCCGGCTGCTCCTCGATCTCCTTGAGCATGAAGTACTCGTGGCCGCCCTTTTCCGCGGCCGACAGGTCCCAGTCGACGGTGAACGGCTTGGCCTGAGCGGCGTCGCCGTGGAAGTCGGTGACCTCGTACCCGTCGCGGGTGATCACGACGAGCTGGTCCTGCCCGAGCTCGACCGCTTCGCGGGTGTGCTCGATGAACGCGGCGACGTCGGAAGCGACGAAGTGTTCCCCCTCGCCGACGCCGACGACCAGCGGCGACGAACGGCGGGCGGCGACGACGGTGTCCGGCTGGTCGGCGATGGTCACGACCAGGGTGAACGCGCCTTCGAGACGACGGCAGACGGCGGCGACGCTGGCCGGGAAGTCGCCCTTCGTGTCGCCTTCGGTGTACGCGCGGGCGATCAGGTGCGCGGCGGTCTCGGAGTCGGTGTCGCTCGCCATCTCGACGCCGTCGGCCTCGAGCTCGGCACGCAGGGCGGCGAAGTTCTCGATGATGCCGTTGTGCACGACGGCGACGCGCTGGGAGGCGTCGCGGTGCGGGTGCGAGTTGCGGTCGACCGGGGCGCCGTGGGTGGCCCAGCGGGTGTGGCCCATCCCGGCGGTGCCGGTGAAGGCGTCCCTGCCGACCGTGTCGAGCTGGGTCTCCAGGTTGGCCAGGCGGCCCGCTTTGCGCTCGACGTTCAGCGCGCCGGCGCCGTCGAGGACGGCGACGCCTGCCGAGTCATAGCCGCGGTACTCCATCCGGCGAAGCCCGCCGATGACGACGTCCAGGGCCGGGCGGTGTCCGACGTATCCCACGATTCCACACACGGCCACCAGCCTAACGACGGAAATTCGGCCCCTTCGCCCGGGCGGCCGCGCGTCGCGTTTAGCGGGCTAAACGCGCTCCGCGGGGCGGCGCGCGGGCCGGACGGGGGTGCGGGCAGTAAGGTCACGAGCATGGCCAGCAAGCCCAAGCAGCTGCTCGCGGAGCTGTCCCACCCAGGTCCGCACGACGTTCTGCGCGGCAACCTCGCCCTGGTCGGACTGCCCGGCGTCGTGTTCACCCCCCGCTCCGGGCTCGGTCTGCCCGCGATCGCGTTCGGGCACGGCTGGCTGCAGCCGACCGGGAGCTACCGGCACCTGCTCCGGCACCTCGCGAGCTGGGGCATCGTCGCGGCGGCTCCGGCCACCCAGCGCGGGCCGCTGCCTTCGCACCGGCTGCTGGCCGGCGACCTGCTCACCACGCTCGAGCTGATCACGAAGGTGCGCCTCGGGCCGGACGGCATCAGCGTCGACCCGGCGAAGCTCGGCCTGGCCGGGCACTCGACCGGTGGCGGTTCGGCGGTGCTGGCCGCCGCGCAGGCGGCCGAGAGCGACGAACGGCCCGAGATCCGCGCCGTCGCGACCATCACCCCCGCGCAGACGCTGCCGCCGGCGACGGTGTCGGCCCGGTCGGTGACCGTGCCCGGCCTGCATCTCGCGGCGAGCGAAGACCTGGTCGCGCCGCCGGTCGGCCATGCCGAGGCCATCGCGGACGCGTGGGGCGGGCCGGTGCAGCTGCGGACGCTCGGCAAGTCGTCGCACCTCGGCGTCACCGAAGGCAGGCACTGGAGTCAGCTGCTGCTGCACGGGAAGCCGCATCGCGGGACCCAGCAGCTGGCGCGGGCGCTGTTCACCGCCTTCTTCCTTACTCACCTGACGGGGACGACGAAGTACCAGCCCCTGCTGGACGCCGACGTCAAACGCGCCCCCATCGAGCTCCAAGACGAACCCGCCGCCTGACCCCCCGGATCGCGTTTAGCCCGCTAAACGCGATCCGGCACCAGGGCAACGAGAAGGGCCCGGCTCTGGCGAGCCGGGCCCTTGAACGCGGTGAACCAGGTCAGTCGACCATCCACGAGTTGTTCGAGAAATCGTCGTCGTCGAAGCCCTTGTCGTCACGGGCGTGACGACCTCGACGGCGCGCGGGTGTGCCGGGCGCCTCAGGCGGCGCGGCCGCGACACTCGGAGCGGGCGTCGGCGCCGCGGGCGGGACGTCCACCGTCGTCGGCATTCCGGGCACACCAGGAGCGACCGGAGGTGGCGGCGGCGGAGCCACCGGCCTTGACGCATCAGGACGCGCGGAGAACTCGGCGAACCTGGCGTCCGGCTTGTCGTCGTCCTCGATGTCGAAGCCGATCGTGTGGCTGCGGTCGGCGGTCGTCTTGCCGGTCAGCCAGCCGCCCGCCTCCTTGCTCCGCTTCCCCAGCTCCTGCATGTGAGCGGCGTACTTGTCGTGGATGGCGGCGTCCTTCTGCATGGTGTCCACCGCCTGGGCCTTGGCGTCGGCGAGATGCCGCTCCCGCAGCCCGCGCTGCTCCAACTGCTCCGTGATGGCGGCGTCCTGCCTGGACATGGCGGCCGCCAACCGGTCAACAGCGCTCATCGGTCCTCCCTCGTTCCCCGGTCAGGCGATCATCGCTCGTAACTGATCGAACGGTCGCCACCCTCGTCGTCGAGCGATCCGCTGATCCGGCCGCCCGCGCCACTGGTCTCGAAAATGCCACCCTCGACGCGGTACTGGCTCGACCCGCGTTGCGTGTCACCCCCGCCACCACCGGCCGCGCCGCCCATGGCGCCCATGCCACCCATCATGCCGCCCATTCCGGCGGGCGAGCTTCCGGCACCGCCGCCGGCGCCCGCGGGCGCCGGATCCATGCCGCCGGGAGCCATCCCGAGACCGCCTTCGGCCCCGGCCGGCTGCGCGCCGCCCCCGGACTGCATGCCCGGTTCCAGCGAACCGGCCTCGTTCAGCGACCCCGCGGAACCACCGTCGATGGCGCCACCAAGGGCACCTTCGAAACTGCCTCCGCCTCCGCCGCCACTGGCGGTCGGAACGGTGCCATCGGCACCTGAAGCGCCACCACCGGCGGAAGCTTCGGCTCCCGCGGCGACCGCGCCGGTCCCTTCGGCGCCGACACCGACCTCGACGCCGCCCGGAGCACTGAAGCCACTGCCACCGCCGCCGCCGGGCGCCATGCCGCCGTCGACCGGGGCGGGCATCGTGCGAATGTCGTCGGGCTTGCCGGGCTGCGGGTTTCCGGGATTCCGGTCGTCGAGGCCGTTCTTGAGGTCATCGGTCTTGAGGTCGTCGCCGACCTTGAGGTCCTTCTTCTCACCCTTTTCGTCGAGGGTGTAAGTGGTCGGCTCGCCCTTGCCGTCGTCGACGGTCACCACGGTCGGGCCGTTCGGGCCGTCCGGCTGCTCAGCGGTGATCTTGAGGTTGCCGTCCTGGATGTGGATCTTGCCGTCCGGGCCGGGCCGGTAGACGCCGTCGGCGCCGGGCTCGCCCTCCTTGACCGTGCCCTTCGGCCCGAACTCGCCTTCCTTACCGTCTTTGCCCTCTTCGCCGGGCTTGCCGTCCTCGCCCTTCGGGTCGTCGAAGTCGAGCTTGTAGTCCTTCTCGTTACCCTTGCCGTCGTCGACCTTGATGTCCATTTTGCCGTCTTTATCCGGCTCGGTCATCTCGATCTTGTTGTCGCCCTTTTCGACGGTCATGGTGTCCTGACCGTCGATGCCGTCCTTGATCGCCTCACCCGTCGCGGGGTCGATCGGGTAGGGCTTGCCGGTTTCGGGGTCCAGCTCGAGCGGCTTGCCGGTGACCGGGTTCGTCCCCTCGGCGGGCTTGTCCTCGGGCTTCGGCGCGTCCGGAACCGTGGCCGCCGGCGGAGTACCGCCGCCGCCACTTCCGCTGCCCCCACCGCTGCCGCTGCCGCTTCCACCGCCGCTGCCACTGCCACTTCCGCCGCCACTGCCGCCACCAGTGTCGCCGCCGCCCTTGTTCTTGCCGTCGTCAGGGGGCGGCGCCTTCTCGGAGCCGGGCGCGGGGAACGGGTTCGTGTAGTCCTCCATGAACCGCGAAAGCTCGTGGTACTGCGTGTTGATCGTGTCGGTCGCGTTCTTGCAGAGCTTCTTGAAGTTCTCGAACCGCTCACCGAACTCGGTGGCGAACGAGCCCTTCAGCCACTGCTTCGCGGCCCCGATCGCGTAGTCCTTGTTCTCGTCGTTCAGCTTGCAGTCGTCGTCACGCAGCCGTTCGGCGAGATTGTTGCCCGGACACGCGGAGTCGAGCCAGTACGCGACGTCCATGAGCTTTTCTTTGGAGTCGACCTTGCCGTTCGCGATCTCGACGACCTGCTTCGCCGTGAACAGCGGCGCCGTGGCGACCTTGTCGACACGCAGCTTCAGCGTTTCGTCGACCTTCAGCTTGAGCGCGCTGTAGATCTTGTCGATGGTCGACGGCACCAGCTTGATGGCACCGTCCATCTGCGCGATGAGTTCCTTCGCGTCGGGCTGGATCCGCTGTTCGTACTTGACCTTCGCGGCCGTCGCGCCCTCGCCCTTCCAGTCGTGGAAGAGCGTGGTCAGCGCCGCCGACGCGTCCTTCTGAGTCTGCTCGACGGCCTTCTTCGCATCGCCGAGATCCTCGACCTCGTCGAACATCTTCTGGAAGTTGATCTCACGGTTCTCGTGGAACCGGTCCCAGATGTCGGTCTTGTAGCTGATCTCGTACGGCTTGTCCGGCATCTTGTTCCAGACCTGCTCGGCCCAGTCGGAGAAGAAGTCGAGCGCCGGCTTCCCGAGGTCGAGCACCTGGTCGGATTTGGTGGTGGAGCCACCCGCGGCCGGCCGGGACATGGAGTCGAGATCCTTGTCGGCCTGCTTCGTTTCGTTCGCCTGCTTCTTGTCCGCCGCCGCGTTCGAGTCACGTTCGGCGATGGCCTTCTCGTAGGCCTCGTCCCCGCCGAAGAGCAGCTTGTCCTTCGTGCCCTGTGTGATGTACGGGTCGTCGAGGAGGGCCTGCTTCTGCTCCCACGTGTACTTGCTCATTGCGTCCCCGCCTTGTTGGCAGCCGCGGCGTTCGCCTGGTCGGATGAGGTGTAGCGGGTCGACGCGGTGCTGACCCCGCCGGCGAGCTGGGTGAGCTGTCCCGCGTAACCCTTCATCGCGTCGGAAATGGCGAGGATCCCGGTGGCATAGCCCTTTTGGTAGTCCTTGTGGACCCGGCCGAAGTCCGCGGGCTGGACCTGCGTCGGCCCCACCTTCCCCGCCTCGGACGTCGTGTTCTCAGCCGCGCGATCCAACGACGTCGACGCCGTGAGCATCGCCTCTGAATCGGCTTTGTAGCCCCCGTCCGGCATGACCGGTGCCCCCTTCGTCCCGCTGTATCCGCCTCGTTGTCCTACCTACGACGCACGCCGGCGGCATCAGGTGCCATCGCATATGCACACAGAATGTACCCAGCGGTCATCAGGACCGCAGGGACATTCACACCTTTGCTAACTCAAACGATTTCGGCGCAAGAAGCCTGGTAGACCGCGTTTTCGCGGTTTCGCGCCCGCTTCGATGGCTTCGGCGAGCACGGTGGCCGCGCCGCGGATGTCGACCAGGCGATCCAGCTCGTCGAGGTCGATGTCGATGCCGAACTCCACCTCGACCGTCGCCAGGAGCCGGACGCGGCGCCGGGAGTCGACGCCCATCTCGGCGAAGGGCGTGTTCTCGTCGATGGTGTCCGGATCGACGTCGAAGGTCTCGCAGACGAGGGCCTTGATCTCGTCGACGTACTCGCTCGCGTCAGCTGCCATGGGTGGATTCTGTCCCATCCGCGGTCCAGTACCGCGTTCTGGCCGCGGAACGCGCGACCTTGCCGCTGGAGGTCCTCGGCAGGCCGCCGGGTTTCACCAGGAAGAAGGCGCGGAGGCGCACGTCGTGCCGCTCGGCGACGGCGCGGGTGGCGGCCCGCGCGATCTCGGCTTCGTCGAAGTCGGCGGCCTTCCGGGCACGCTCGGCGACCACGACGACGCCCTCGCCTTCGTCGCCGTCGACCGAGAACGCGGCGACCCGCTCGGGGCCGAGGAGGGGGTGCGCGGCGGCGACCGTCTCCTCGATGTCGTGAGGGCTGTGGTTACGGCCGTCGATGATGATCAGGTCCTTGATGCGGCCGGTCACCGACAGCCTGCCGTCGCGGATCGTGCCGAGGTCGCCGGTGCGGAGCCAGCCGCCCTCGCCGTCGAGTTCGGCGCCGAACATCTCGGCGGTCAGCTCCGGACGCCGCCAGTACCCGGCCGCCACGTTGGGCCCCTTGACCCAGATCTCGCCCACTTCGCCTTTAGCGGGCAAAACGCGATCCGGCGCCGGGACGACGCGGACCCGCTGCCCCCTTGGCCGGCCGATCTCGACGACTTCCCGACCGTCCACTTCGGTCACCACCGGGCCCTCGGAATCGCCGCTGGCGACGTAGACCGTGGCCTCGGCCAGGCCGTAGGACGGCCGGAACGCGCCGCGCGGAAAGCCGTGGGGTTCATGAGCGGCGAGGAACGCCCGGACGGTCGCCGCCCGGACCGGTTCACTGCCGCTGAGCGCGATCGACACCGTCGAGAGGTCGTACTCGGCGCGCTTCGCCTCGGGCACGGCCTCGGTCACCAGGTCGTACGCGAAGTTCGGGGCCGCCGTGAGCGTGTTCGGATACGACGACATCAGCAGCAGCCAGCGCTCCGGTCGCCGGATGAACTCCAGCGGCGCGATGAACACCGTCCGGCCGCCGGAGTGCATCGTCCCCGCGATCAGTTGCGCCAGCCCCATGTCGTGGAAGAACGGGATCCACCCGACGCACGTGGTGCGCTCGTCGACGTCGTAGGCGTCGCAAATCTGCCGGCACGCGGCCGACAGCGCCCGATGCGTGATGATGACGCCGGCGGGAGATCGCGTCGTGCCGGAGGTGTACTGCAGGTAGGCGGGGTCCTCGGGGGAGACCGGCGACGGCGGCGACTGGTCGCCCGGGTCCGGTGGCAGGGTGTCGACGGCGATGATCTCGCGCGGCGCCGGAACCGGCTCGGCCCCGGCGAACTCCGTCAGGCGCTCGACCAAGGCCTCCGACGTGAGCCAGATGTCGGCGTCGCAGTCGTTGAGGACCCCGACGAGCCGCTCGCGGTGAGCGCGGACGTCCGGTGCGGACAGTGGCACCGCGACGGCACCGGCGTACAACGCGCCGAAGAACGCGACGACGTAAGAGAGGTCCTGCCGCGCTGTGATCGCGACGCGGTCTCTCGGCTGGATCACCTCACGCAGCTTCGCCGCGACCGCCCGGACGTGGACGAGCAGCTCCGCCCAGGTCAGCGTCTCCTCGACGGGTTCGTGCCGGTTCGAGCAATCGAGGTGCGTGTACGCCGGACGCTCGTCCTCGGCGCGTTCGAGCAGGCGGTGCACGAGCGGGGTCCGCAAAACTTCTTCGGGCACTTCTGAGAGCACTGGCACATCCTCCGGCCGCGGCATGGGCATCATACGAACGTGGACGACTTCTTCGTGCTGGACGATCCGGCGGATCGCGTCAAGGCCCTGCGCGACCGCGAGCTCAGCTCGAACCCGGGCGGCGCCGCGGCCGAGACCCCGAACCTCCTGCTGATGGACGGCGCGGACCACCGGCGGCTGCGCGCGGTCGTCAAGGAGGTCATCGCCCTGGTGGAGCCACTGCCGGACGCCCTGCTCACGGACCTGCGCGTCGCGATTAGCCCGCTAAAGTCGCTCCCGCGGTTCGACCTGGTGGCCGACTTCGCCAGGCCGGCGGCGGCCAGGGTGACGGAGGCGGTACTCGGCACGGTCGAGCCACTCGGCGAGAAGCTGCTGACGAACCTTTCGGAGACCGCCGCGAACCTGGACGTCTGGTCGGGCGGGCCTGCCGGAGCCGACACCGCCGCGCTCAGGGTCGCGATGTTCTTCCTCAAGGCGGCGGCCGTCGAAGGCGGTGGGCTGGCGCTGCTCCGCGAAGCGCACGAAGCAGGCCGGATCACCGAGGACGAGCTGATGATCACGCCGGTGATGCTCGCCCATGCGGCGTACGAGAACTCCATGAACTTCCTCGCCCTCGCCGGCCTCGAGCTCCTACGCCGCCCTGACGTGCTCGACGACGTACGCGGCCTGATCCACGAAATCGCACCAACCCGCTTCGCCGCCCGCCGCGTGATCACGCGGTTCTCCTTGGCGGGCAAGGACTTCACGACCGGGGACAAACTGGCCATCCCGCTGGGCCCCGACGCCGAACTCGCCTTCGGCCTCGGCCGGCACACCTGTCCCGGCTCGCGAGTCGCGGTCGCCGAGGGCGAGTTCGCGCTTCGCGCTCTCGCCGAGATCCTGACTCCCGACCACGTCGCCGAAGACGTGCGATACAAGACGCACGCCGTCTTCCACGGCGTCGAGCGGGCCATAGTCGCGCTGCGGACCTGACCGCTCAGGTCGCCAGCCAGTCGGTGTTGGCGAAATCGTCGTCGTCACCCCGCGCGGCGGCCGCCCGCCGGTGCCGCCCGGCCGGACGCTCTTCGGTGACCGGGGCCGGGACCGGCGGCGGAGGCGGCGTCTGCGGCGCGGGAGAAGGGGGCCGGTACGCGATCGGCGGCTCCTCGGCCGTCCGGTACCCGGCCCGGCGCTCGTTCTCGGTCTCGTCTTCCTCGAACCCGAAGTCGCCGTCGTCCTCGACCTTCTCGCTCAGCGTCGACTCGGTCGCCCAGCCACCCGCGGCCTTGGCCTTGCGGTTGCGCTCCTGCAACCGGACGATGACGCCGCCCTGGATCTTCGACTGTTTGTCGAACTTCTCCTTGGCCTCGGCGAGTGCCTCTTCACGACGTTTGTCGAGCAGAGCCATCCTGGCGGAGTTCTCACTCTCCAGATTCGCCAATTTGCTCTTCATCGCGGCAAGCGCGTCCTCGGAACCCACGGTCAGTCCTCCCTCGCTGATACCGGCCGCTAGCGGAACCCGATGACACCGTCGTCGTCGAGAGAACCGCTGATCCGGCTGCTCGACGTCGCCGTGTCGAAGAGACCGCCGTCGACGCGGTATCCACTCGAGGAGCGCTGCTGATCTTCGCCACCGCCGCCGCCCGCGCCGCCACCGCCCATCATGCCGCCGCCCATCATGCCCATTCCACCGCCCATGGCGGCGGCGGACTGATCGCCACCACCGCCCGGCGCCGAGCCGAGCCCCGAGGTCGAGGAAGTGGACGCGCCACCTCCGGCACCCGCCGGATCGGAGATCTCGCCGAGGCCGTCTGCGTCACCCATGGGGTTGCTCAGCGACTGCGGTGACGTCGACTCCGAAGCCGCTGCCGGCGAGGTCTGCTCTGTGGCCGCCGCCGGGACTTCGACCGCGCCGGAAGCCGGAACATCGTGCGTTCGCGCGGACTGGGCTTCCCCGTGCGACGCCGGCTCCGGAGTCGCCTGCGCCGTCGCGTGGTCCCTCGCCGCCGCTTCCGCCGGCTGACCGGGAACGTGTTCGGCGACGTGCCTGCCGCCCGGCGCCGCGGCGTCCGGACGAGCGTCGGAGGCGCCCCCGGCCGTTGTCTTCGGCGCGGCGCTCTCTTCGCCGAGGGTGTACGTCGTCGGCTTTCCGCTGCCGTCGTCGACCGTCACGCGCGTGGGCCCATCGGGACCGTCCGGCCGCTCGGCGGTGATCTTGAGACCGCCGTCCTCGATGTGGATCTTGCCGTCCGGGCCGGGCTTGAACGCCTGGTCGCCGGCGTGCGGAGCGTCCGGCCGTTGTGCGGTGTCGCGATGGATCGCGCCGCCCGCCGCTTCGCCGCCGGGTCCGCGGTTCGGGGTGTCGTCCGGCAACGGCCGCGAGTCGCCGAAGTCGAGCTTGTAGTCCTTCGGCTGCCCTGAGCCGTCGTCGACGGAGATCCCCATCTTGCCGTCCTTGCCGGGCTCGGCCATGGAGATCTTGTGATCGCCCTGCTCGACGGTGACGGATTCCGGGCCTTCCGGCTTGACCGCCTCTCCGGTGCGCGGATCGATCGGGTACGCCTCGCCGGTCTCCGGGTCGACTTCGAGCGGCTTGTCCGTGACCGGGTTGATGTTCGGATCCGGCGGGCTCGGCGGCGCCGGAGGGGCGGGAGGCTTCGGCGTGGTGTCGCCACCGCCACCGCTACCGGGCCCTGAGCCAGGGCCGCCGGTGTGCCCGCCGCCGTTCTCCTGGCCTCCGCCGGTCTTGAACCCGCCGCCCGAGGTCCCGGCGGCCGCGTCGAGATTGACGAACGGGTTCTCTTCGAGCTGGCTGAAGAAGTCGGTCAGCCCTTGCCAAGCCCCGGCGACCGCGGTGTGCGTGTTGGCGCACATGGTCCGGAAGTCGTTCAGGTACTTCGAGTAGAACGGGTTGAAGGTCCCCGACAGGTAGGCCTTGACCTGCTCGATGATGTGATTGATCGTGTCTTCGTCGAGGTCGCAGTCGTCGTCGTTGATCATGTCGCGCGACTGCTGGTCGAGGAACTTCGAGCAGTGTTTGAAATCGTCCTGGCTGGCGTTGTTGCCGAGCTCCGCGATGCGGATGATCCGGTCCAGGTCCTGCGCTGTCACCTCGCCGAGCCGGTCGCACGACGCCTTGATCATCCAGTCGGCCTTGTCACGACAGAACTTCGCGACCGATCCGGCCGCAGTCATCATCGCGACGGCCGCGTGCTCCGCGCCGTCGGCGACGACCTTCGTCTTGGCCTCGTAGTTCTGCTGATAGGTCCGCGCCTGGTCGGCCGCGGCTCCCTCCCAGCCACCGAGGTTCTTCTTCATCTCCCCGGAAACATCACCGGAGGAAGTGGTGACCGCTTCCTTCAGCTTCGTGAACTCGTCGGCACCGGCCGCGAACTTGCCGAAGGGGATCTTCCGCTGCTGGTCGTACTGCTCACGCAACTGGTTGATGTCGGCCGGCGCACCGGAATGCACCGCCGCGACCGAACGGTTGTAGAGCGGCACGAAGATCTCGATGTTCTGGAACGACGCCTTGCCGAAGTCCAGGATCTGGTCCGAGGTCTCCGCGGCGGGATTGGTCGCGGTCGCCTTGGAAGCCATCTGGTCGAGGCCCGCCCTGGCGTCGGCGTTGGCCTTCTGGTTCGCCTGGCGGCCTTCTTCGGCGAACTTGTCGACATAGCCCTTGGCATTGCCGTACGCGACCTGAACACTTTCTTCCAGGCTGTTGATCACCGGGATGTCGGACAGCATCCCGCCCCAGAAGTTGTTCCCGTTGAGATCGCCTTCGCTGATCTTCATCTGCGCCTTTACGGCGTCACGGAAACCGTTCTTGTCCTCATCGCTGGCGAAGCCGACCTCATCGGGATCCTCGTCCTCGATGTAGTCGATGTACTGGAGAGCGAGATCACGCCGGACGTCCCACGGGATCCGCTCGTCGTTGATGATCTGCTCGACCTCGGCACGGGTCGGGAGGTCGTCTTCTTCCTGGGCGGTCACCGGCCACTCGCTTTCACGGCCTGATTCGCGTCGGCTTCGTTGGCCTCGTACTTGCCGCCTGAGGCGTTCAGCTTCTGCGCGAACAGGTCAGCGGCCTTGAGGTAGCTGTCGGCCATGTTCGCCAGCCGCGTGACGGCGGGCCGGTACGGACCGTAGCTCTCCTGATGCCCCTGCCCGAAGTCCATCGCGATCAGCTGGATGTCCTTGACCGCGGCCAATGGCTGTTCCAAAGCGTGCTTCGGAATGTCGCTCAGTGCCTTGGCCGCCTGCGTCAACGCCTGCGGATCGACCTTGTGGCCGCCGGCCATGTCTCCCCCTCACCCTGGGCAACGATCTGCGTCGGAGATCAGACGTGGCCCAAGCCCTCCCGGTGCCGTTCCTTGCACACGGAATGTACCGGGCCGGTCACCCCCGCGCAGCCACTTGGGAAGATCGTGAGAGGGCTTACGAAGCGGAGGAGACGACTCCTGCGAGCCTGTCCGCGGCCGCCTGTGCGGTGTCGTGCGCGGGGGCCTCGACCATGACGCGGACCAGCTGCTCGGTGCCCGACGGGCGCAGCAGGACACGGCCTTCTTCACCCAGTTCGGCCTCGACGGCGCCGACGGCGTCGCGGACCGCGGCCGAGACGGCGACCGCCGCCTTGTCCGCCACCGGGACGTTCACCAGCACCTGCGGCAGGCGGTTCATGACGGCGGCGAGGTCGGCGAGCGACTTGCCGGTGGACGCCATGCGACTCATCACCCGCAGCGCGGTGAGGAGGCCGTCACCGGTGGTCGCGTAGGCGGGGAGGACGACGTGGCCCGACTGCTCTCCGCCGAGCGCGAACCCGCTCGCGCGGAGCTCTTCGAGGACGTAGCGGTCGCCGACGGCGGTGGTGACGAGGTCGATGCCGTGCGCGCGCATCGCCAGGTGCAGGCCGAGGTTGCTCATCACGGTGGCGACCAGAGTGTTCTTGGTCAGCTCGCCGGTCTCGGCGAGGGCGAGCGCGAGAACGGCCATGATCTGGTCGCCGTCGACGAGTTCGCCCGCGGCGTCGACCGCGACACAACGGTCGGCGTCGCCGTCGTGCGCGATCCCGAGGTCGGCGCCGTGCTCGACGACGGCCGCGCGCAACGCGTCCGGGTGATTCGACCCACAGTGTTCGTTGATGTTCACGCCATCGGGGTCGGCGTGGATCGCGATGACCTCGGCGCCGGCCTTCCGGTAGACCTCGGGGGCGGCGAAGGAAGACGCGCCGTTGGCGCAGTCGACGACGACGCGCAGGCCCTCGAGCGGGTGCGGGGTGGCCGACAGCAGGTGCTGGATGTAGCGGTCACCCGCGTCGGGGACGTCCTTGACCCGGCCGACACCGATGCCGGTCGGGCGGGCGACGGGAGCGGCGAGACCGGCTTCGATCTCGTCCTCGATCCCGTCGGGAAGTTTGTGGCCGCCCGCCGCGAAGAGCTTGATGCCGTTGTCGGGCATGGGGTTGTGGGAGGCGGAGATCATCACGCCGAGATCCGCTTCGAGCGCGCCGACCAGGTACGCGACGGCGGGCGTCGGGAGGACGCCGAGGCGGAGCACGTCGGCTCCGGCGGACGTGAGGCCTGCCACGACGGCGGCTTCGAGCATCTCGCCACTGGCGCGCGGGTCACGACCGACGACCGCGACCGGACGGTGGGAGCGGTCGTGGGCGGCGAGGACGCGAGCGGCGCTGGCGGCGAGCGAGAGCGCCAGCTCCGGGGTCAGCTCCTCGTTGGCGAGGCCACGTACGCCGTCGGTACCGAATAGACGAGCCATCTGTCGACCTCCTTGAAAAACCACCACGACAACCTAGCCAGTCCCCTTGCCTGCCTGCCCGGGCCCCCGTCTCGCCTTTAGCGGGCTAAACGCGACGCGCGCGACTTTAGCGGGCTAAACGCGACGCGGGTGGGGCGCATGGGGCGGGTGTGACTGATGAGACTGGGGGCGAGCGGGGACCGAAGGGACCCCGGAAACACGGAAGCGCCCATCCGAGAGACGGATGGGCGCTTCCGCGGGTTGCGCCAGAGGCGCGATCAGCGCTTGCTGTACTGCGGAGCCTTACGGGCCTTCTTGAGGCCGTACTTCTTCCGCTCCGTGGCGCGAGCGTCACGGGTCAGGAAGCCGGCCTTCTTCAGGGCCGGGCGGTCGTCGGCGTCGACCTCGACGAGCGCACGAGCGATCGCGAGACGAAGCGCACCGGCCTGGCCCGAGATCCCGCCACCGTGCAGGTTGGCGAAGATGTCGAACGAGTCGGGCTTGTCGACCGTCACCAGCGGCTCACGGATGAGCTGCTGGTGCACCTTGTTCGGGAAGTACTCTTCGAGCGTGCGGCCGTTGAGCTTGAACTCACCGGTACCGGGAACGACGCGCACCCGGACGACGGCTTCCTTGCGGCGGCCGACGGTCTGGGCGTTGCCACCGGCGGCACGCGACGGACGCGGGGCGGCCGGGGTCTCGCTGGTCGCGACGGCGTCGCCGACCGGAGCGGTCTCCGTGGTCGCGACAGCCTCGACGGCCTCGGTCTCGGTGCTGGTCACAGTCTGTTCCTCACTCACTGCGCGACCTGCGCGATCTTGGTGATCTCGCGCGCCTGCGGCTGCTGCGCGGCGTGCGGGTGCTCGGCACCGGCGTAGACCTTGAGCTTCTTCGCCTGGGCGCGGCCGAGCTTGTTCTTCGGGAGCATGCCCTTGACGACCTTCTCGAGCAGGTGCTCGGGCTTGGTGTCGAGCAGTTCGCCGAAGGAGCGCTTACGCAGACCACCGGGGTAACCGCTGTGCCGGTACGCGAACTTCTGCTCGCGCTTGTTACCGGTGAGCGCGACCTTCTCGGCGTTGACGATGATGACGAAGTCACCGGTGTCCACGTGCGGGGCGTAGGTCGGCTTGTGCTTGCCGCGCAGCAGCGTGGCGACCTCGGTCGCGAGCCGGCCGAGCACGACATCCTCGGCGTCGATCACGTGCCAGGCACGAGTGACGTCGCCGGGCTTGGGGCTGTACGTGGGCAAGGGTCTACCTCGTCGTCAACATTGCGTGTGGGTTCTGTGCGGGCCTAGCGCTTACGCGCCGCAGCGCACAACGACATATGAAGATACCCCCACGCCCGACCCTACTGCGAAGCGGGGGTCGGTCCGGGGTCCCATACTAGGACCGGCGCCCGGCGGGCGCCCCGCAACTGTACCTCCCCGGTGTGGCGGAACCGCCCACGGCATCACCGTTCGCGGGAGAGGATGAGACGATCCGGACGCGCACCGCGCGCGGGGGACTCGATCAGGGGAACGGCGATGAACAAACGTCCAACGACCATCTTGTGCGTGCTGAGCGCCGTGCTGATGCTGACCACCGCCTGCGGCCAGGGGCGCGCGGGCACGGCCGTGCCGAAGGGTGACGACGCGGCGACCTACGTCGGCACGAAGTTCGAAACGGCGATGAACAAGCTGCAGGACACCATCGGCGACCAGCGCGACGTCACCAGCGAGTCGGGCGCCTACTTCCGCTTCGACGAGAAGTACATCCGCAGCACGCTCTCCTCGGCTCGCACCGGTTCGCCGGAAAGCCGGGTCAGCCGCCAGCGCTCGCAGAAGAACCCGGACGACAGCATCGACTGGTACACCCCGGGCGACGGGGCCGTCGAGTACGTGTACCTCGGGCCCGTCTACAAGAGCCTCGCCCCGACCCCGTGGGTTTCGATGCCGAAGTCCGAAGCCGGACTGGTCCTGCCCTGCGCGTGGGTCGGCATCATCACCGCCTGCAAGATGGCCGACGCGATCGCCGTGTCCTACAACGCGGACAAGAAGATCGTGAAGGGCGCCAAAAGCCTTCCGGAGAACCGGATCGAGCTGACCGCCGACGTCCCGTTCGGCAAGTTCATGGAACGGCGCGTGGAGATCCTGCCGACGTCGATCAGCGGCGCGGTCACCCCCGAGATGAAGAAGGCCCCGGTGCACACCACCGTCTCGCTCAACCCGGACGGGACGCTGAGCCAGATCGTGATGGAGGCCAAGATCGAGGGCGGCGGGCACAAGATCGAGCTGCGCTACGACTTCCGCTTCACCGGCAAGGCGAGCACGCAGGACCTGCCGAAGCTGCCGGACGCCTCGCAGATCACCGTGCTGCCGGACAAGGCGGCCAAGGACGACTTCAACCGCCGCTTCAACGAGTTGAAGGGCGTCTGAGGCATGGCCCCCGTTCGTCCCGACGCCGTGAAGTTCCCGAAGTCCCGAGGTGACCACCGATGAGCCAGCCCCCCGAACAGCAGCCCCAGCAGCCGCAGCAGTGGTGGCAGCCACCGGCGAATCCCGCGAACCAGCAGCAGGGCTGGCAGCAGGAGGGCCAGGCGACCGGACCGCATGCCGGGCAGTGGCAGCAGAACGACCCGAACGCGGCGACCACCGGTTCGTACACGGGCCAGTGGCAGCAGCAGCCCGGCGTCACCGGCTCGTTTTCCGGGCCCTGGCAGCAAAGCGGCACTCCCGCGCCGGGCACGGCGTGGCAGCAACCGCAGCAGCAGCAAGCGCCTCAGCAGCAGGATTGGCAGGCACAGCAACAGGTTCCGGGTACTCCCCCGCAAGGACAGTACGGTGGAGGGTTCCAGCCAGCGCAGCAGGCACAGCCTTCGCAGTACGGCGGCCTCGGCGCTTTCGGAGCGGAAACGGCGAAGAAACCCAAGGCCTCCAAGAAGACCTTGCTGATCGGCGGAATCGCCGCGGCCGTGGTGATCGCGGGCGGCGTCGGCGCTTGGCTGCTCGGCGCGTTCTCGGGCGACACGCTCGACCAGAAGTCGGTCCAGGACGGTGTCGTCCGAGTGCTCAACGAACACTACGGGGAGCCGGACGTGAAGAACGTGACGTGTCCTTCCGGCCAACCCGTGGAGAACGGCGCCACGTTCGATTGCTCGATCGATCTTTCGGGACAGCAGAAGAAGGTCACCGTCCGGGTGCTGAACACCACCCCGGAATTCGAGGTCGGCGCGCCGCACTGATCTCCACCGGACACGGGAAAAGCCGCGACGAACCCGTCGCGGCTTTTCCTTTGACACAAACGAAACGGCGGGCTCGGCATCCGAAGATGCCTGCCCGCCGTTGCTCGTTCGGAGCCGGAAGACTCAGAACAGGCCGGTGACGCCCTGTTCCGTGGCCTGGTAGCCGTCGGCCAGCTGCGGCAGCACGCCGGCGACCTGCGCGAGCAGCTGCTTGAGCTCCTCGAAGCTGTTGTCCCACTCCTGCTGAGCGGCCATGTACGCGACCTTCGCGTCACCGTCCCAGGTGTTGACCAGCGGCGACAGGTCGCTCTTCAGCTGCCCGAAGAGGCCTTCCAGCTCGCCACCGGTGCTCTTGCAGTCGTCGGCCGCCGCGTGGATCGTGGCGTAATCGACCTTCATCTCGCCCATAAGTTCCTCCAGTGTTCAGAAAAAAGTCTTGGATTTGGTGCGGTGTAGCCGAATCAGCCGAGGACGCCGAAGCCCTGGTTGACCGACTTGATGAGCTCCTGCTGCTGCTGCTCGGTCGCGTTGTACTTCGAACCGGCCTGCTCGAGCAGGTCACCGATGTTCTGGAGGGACTGGTTGAGCTTACGGCCAGCACCGTCGAAGCGGGTCATGACGTTGTTGAACGCGAGCGCCGCGTCGCCGGTCCAGCCCGCGCGGGTGGCCTCGATGTTGTCGCGAAGCTTGCTCAGGTTCTGGTCCATCGAAACGCGGACCTCGGTCACGCGCTTCTCGGCCTCGGTGAACTGCTCAACTGTCCCGGTAAATCCGCCAGCCATGGGAGCTACCCCCTTCGTTCGTGGTTTATCCGTACTTGGTGAAGTTCGTTTGGTACGGACCTACGACGGAGACACTGCCACGTCTGGTTCCCTCTTGTCGCTCGTTGGTTTCAAGTAGTTGCTTGCGTTAACGCTCCCGGCGGGAACCGAACGCGGAAACCCGGGCGGCACGCTGCGAATCGCGCCAAGAAAAGGGCTTTCACCACGCGATTTAGCAAACGCACAGGGGCGGTCAATCGCCCCGGCTCATGATTCGCGACTGCGAAAAGTCCTCGTCGTCGTCACCCACACGTGGCCGTCTGGACACGGGTTCCGGCCGAAGGGGAACCAAATCGGCCGCGGTGGGCAAGGCGGGAACCGGAAGACCGGCGCTCGCGCGGAACCGTTTCGCGGCGTTCCGGACGACGGCGGGAGTCGGCGCGGTCTCACCGCCCGCGAGCCGCCCCTTGCCGAATTGCTTCGCCAGTTCGGCGTTCTCGCCCCGGCGGCGTTCGTAGCGCGCCTTGGCCGTGCGAGCGACCTGCCGGGCATAGGTGACCGCGTCGCGTCCTGTGCGCGCGAAATGCTCAGCGGCGGTCTCGGGTTCGGGTGGCATGAGCCTCCCCCTTCAGTTGACGACCACCATCGTTTTGACGACCTGCTCGCAGGCCGCGCTCACCCGCTGTTCATGAGGTGAGCCGGTGCCGTACTGGCAACCGATGTGGACGCGGATCTTTCCCTGAGCGACGACGTACCAGTCGACGCGGGCACTCGGTTTGCTCTCGCGGTAGTAGATGACGGACTTACCGGCGTACTCCGCGGCGCCGTTGAAGCCGCTGTACTTGTCCGGCTCCAGCCGTGCCAGACCGCCGAGTTCGTCGACGAGCTTCTGTCTGTCGGCCGTCGCGTCGTAGTCCATCACGTTCTCCTGGGCGACCACGAGGTCGTCGCCGGTGAGGGAGTCGCTCGGGTGGATCACCACCTGACGCTTGGCGACGCGGTCGTCGGTCTGCGTCCAATCCATCGGCGCGACGAAGCGGTAGTCGTACTGGGCGAGCGTCCGGCCCTCCGGCTCGGCTTCCCCGCTGTTGACCGCGAAGAGGACGCCGCCGACGATCGCCGCCACGGCCACCACCGCCGCGGCGATGATCCAAGGCGTCTTGTTCTTCTTCCCGCCACGCTCGGCGGGCTTGGTCTCCCGGGCGGGCTCACCCGGCCGCCACGGCGGTGGGGCCACCGGCCCCTGCTGCCCCCTCGGCGGCGATGGCGGCCCTTGTCGCGTCGCGTTTAGCGGGCTAAACGCGCTCTGCGGAGGCGGGGCGGGCTGGTGAGGGCCGGGAGGGAACGGAGGGCGCGGGGCATCGGGACGCCGGTCCGCGGGGGCGGGCGCGGGGGCGCCACCGACCCGGGAGACGGCGGAGCCCGCCAGTGAACCCGTCCGGTCCGGGTCGATCAGCACGGCACGCAGCGCGCCGCGGGCGACCACGGTCTCGGGCTGGTCCAGCGTGGTGGGGACGACCCCGGTCCGCTCGTGCACCAGCCGGGACACCATCGGGATCCGGCTCGACCCGCCCACGAGGAAGATCGCCGTCAGCTGCTTCGGCCGCAGCCCGGAATCGCCGATCGCGGCGACGGTCAGCTCGACCGCGCGTCCGAGCGGACCCGCGATCAGCCGCTCGAGATCCTCCCGAGTCACGTGCGCGTCGGCGAACGGCGGCGGCATCGGGACGTCGGTGTACGCGTGCCGGGACAGCGTCTCCTTCGCGCCGCGCACGTCCTGCCGTAGCACTCGGCGCCGCCGCCGGTCCGTGAGTTCACGGCCTTCGACGAGCTTCCGCCATTCCGGCGGATCGGCGGCCGACACCAGCGAACCCACGTGCTCCAGGAGCGCCTGATCGACGTCCGCTCCCCCGAAGCTCGGATCCCCCCGGGTGGCCAGCACCTGGAACCCGGCGCGTTTAGCGGGCGAACTGCGATCCGCCGGGCTGCCGGGCATGCGCTGCACCACGGAGACGTCGACGGTGCCGCCACCGAGGTCGAGGACCGCGAGTGCGTCTCCCGGACGACCGCTGAACTCGACGGTGCGCTCGGAGTTGAGATCGGCCGGGGCGAACGTCGCCGCGTGATAGACCGCCGCGGCGACCGGCTCCGGCACCAGCGCGACCTGGCGCGCGAGCCCGCCCGCGGCCTGCCGGAGCAGCCGGGTCCGGGTCGCGCCCCAATCGGCGGGGTGGGTCAGGACGAGCAGTTCGACCTCGGCGTCACCGGCGAGCCGCCGCGCCTCGGTCACCGCGCGTTTCAGCACGGCGTGGACGACGTCGGTCACGCGGAGGACGTTGTCGCCCAGCAGCAGGTCGCCCTCGTCGATCCGGCGCTTCGGATTCGGCTCGTAGCGCGACGGGTCCACCGCCGCCTGCCGTTCCGCCTCCTGACCGACGAACAACGTCCCGTCCGGCGCGGCGTAGACCGCCGACGACATCAAGGGCTGCCCGTCCACCACGACGACCTGCGGCTCGCGGCCGTTGATCGAAGCGACTACGCAGGTGCTCGATGTCCCGAAGTCCACCGCAACCCGCACTGTCACAAGCCACTCCCGCAGATCGTCGTCGTCACCCCACGCCCGGCCCGTCCCTCACCTGGTTCCGCGGGAGGTCAGTCCGGCTGGATCCACGAGACCTGCATGAGCTGCTTGCCGTGCTTCCGGGTCACGAGGTTTCCCCGTCCCGGCGGCATTTGGCTCGGCTTCACGTTGGAGACGAGGTTGCCCTCGTCCCGTGAGCCGTTCATGACCATACCGGGCGCCGCGATCTCCCTGAGCTTGCCGAGGATCGGGTCGAACATCGCCCGGCTCGCGCCACCACTGCGGCGCACGACGACGATGTGCAGACCGACGTCCTTCGCCTGCGCGAGGAACTCCGCGAGCGGCTTCAGCGGGTTGCTCGTCTGCGTGGCGACCAGGTCGTAGTCGTCGACGATGACGAACAGTTCCGGACCGGTCCACCAGGACCGGGTCTTCAGCTGCTCCTGCGTGACGTCCGGACCGGGGAGCCGCCGGGTCATCGACCCGTGGACGTCCTTGACCATGCTGTCCAGCTGCGCGGCGGACACCGCGTAGCCGAGCAACTGGTCCCCGCCGACGAAACCGAGCATCGTGCGCCGGTAGTCGACGAGGATGATGACCGCTTCCTGCGTCGTGTACCGCTCGGTGATGCCCCTGGTGATCTGGCGCAGCAGGTTCGTCTTGCCCGACTCGCCGTCCGCGAACGCGTAGAAGTGCGAATCGGCGGCGAAGTCGAGATAGATCGGCTGGAGGTCTTCCTCGTTGACGCCGATCGGCACCAGCTTCGTGTTGCGCTTGGAGTCGATGGCCAGGACCTCGTCGTAGGTGACCATCTCCGGCAGCAGGCGGACCTGCGGCGCCGGGCGGCCCTTCCACGCGGCCTTGATCTTCGCGACCGCGTCGGCGACACCGGCGGCGACGTCGTCCGGGTTGCTCGATCCGTCGATCCGGGGCAGACCGGTCAGCAGGTGCAGCTTGTCCCTGGTGAGACCACGGCCGGGACGGCCGGCCGGGACGTTCACCGCGACCCGGCGGTCGATGTCCGACTCGCTCGGGTCACCGAGGCGGAGCTCGAACCGGGTACCGATCATGTCCTTGATCGCCGGCCGGATGTCCGCCCACCGGTTCGCCGCGATGATGACGTGCACACCGTAGGAAAGACCCTGGGTGGCGAGCTTGGTGATCGAGGTCTCCAGCTCGTCGAAGTCGTCCCGCAGCGCCTTCCAGTTGTCGACGATCAGGAAGGCGTCACCGAAGGCGTCTTCCTCGGGCTTGATCTCGCCCCGCCGCTTCCGGTTGCGGAACTCGTTCATCGAGTCGATGCCCATCGCACCGAACCGGCCTTCCCGCTCGGTGAGCAGGGTGGTCAGCTCGGCCACGATCCGGCGGGCCTTGTCCGGCTCGCGCCGGGCGACGGCGACGCCACCGACGTGCGGCAGGCCCTGGAGACCGGCCAACGTACCGCCACCGAGGTCGAGCGCGTAGAACTGCGCTTCCTCGGGGGTGTGGGTCAGCGCCATGGACATGATCAGCGTCCGGAGCATGGTCGACTTGCCCGACTGCGGACCGCCGACGATCACACCGTGCCCGGCGCCACCGGAGAAGTCGGCCCACAGCAGGTCGCGGCGCTGCTCGTACGGGCGGTCGACGATGCCCATCGGCACCTGCAGCCGTCCGTTGCCGAAGAACCCGACCGGGGAAAGACCGCGGTCGTCGGTGGGGTTCAGGTTCGGGAGCAGGGTGTCGAGCGAGTTCGGCTCCTTGAGCGGCGGCAGCCAGACCTCGTGCGCGGGCGGGCCCTGGCCGATCAGCCGGGACACGATGACGTCGAGCTCACTGGGCTCGACGGCCTCCTCCGACTTCGCCTCTTCCACCGGCGCGGCCTCGATCTGCTGCGGCTCCGGCTCCTTCGGCAGTTCGACGAAGTCCGGGACGAACAGCTGCGGGCGCTTGTCCGCGCGGACCACGGTCGCGACCGGGCCGGCGGCCTTAATGCCCGCGGGCCGGTACGGGCCCGAGACGTACGAAGCCTTGAAGCGAACCAGCGTCGAGGTGTCGTACTTGAGGTAACCGCCACCGGGCACGGACGGCAGCTCGAACGCGTCGGGCACGCCGATCGCGGCACGGGATTCCGCGGCGGAGAAGGTCTTCAGACCGATGCGATAGGAAAGGTGCGAGTCGAGACCGCGCAGCTTGCCCTCTTCCAGCCGCTGCGACGCGAGGAGCATGTGCATCTGCAGCGACCGGCCCAGACGGCCGATGGCGACGAACAGGTCGATGAAGTCCGGCTTCGCGGCCAGCAGCTCGGAGAACTCGTCACAGACGATGAAGAGCGCGGGCAGCGGGTCGAGGTCGGCGCCGTTCTCGCGGGCCTTCTCGTACTCCCAGACGTTCTTGAAGTTACCGCCGTTCTTCAGCGCCTCCTGGCGCCTGTTCATCTCGCCTGCCAGCGCGTCCTTCATCCGGTCGACCAGCGTGACCTCGTCCGCGAGGTTGGTGATGACCGCGGAGACGTGCGGAGCGGCGTCCAGACCGAGGAACGTCGCACCACCCTTGAAGTCGACGAGGACGAAGTTCAGCGTGCTCGACGAATGTGTGGCGAGCATGCCCAGCACCAGCGTGCGGAGGAACTCCGACTTACCGGAACCGGTCGCCCCGATGCACAGGCCGTGCGGGCCCATGCCCTCCATCGCGGCTTCCTTGATGTCCAGTTCGACGGGCTGGCCGTACTCGCCTACGCCGAACGGGACGCGGTAGCGGTCTCGGACCGGGCGCGGCCGCCAGGCCTGCTGGACGTCGAAGGTCATCGGGTCGCCGGGGATGCCCAGCAGTTCGAGCAGACCGGGGTTGGACAGCAGCGGCTCTTCCTCGGCGGCGTCCTGCGCGGCGGTGCCGACGCGGTACGGGGCGAGGAGCCGGGCCAGCGCTTCGGCCTCGACCACGCTGAGCGTGTCCGGGCGGCCGAACCATTCGACGCCGCCGGCGCTGCGCGCGCCCAGACGGTCTTCCTCGACGACCAGTCGCAGACCACGACGGGCCGCGAGGTTGCCGATGGAGTCGGAAAGGTCGATCAGGGTGACGCCGACCAGACCCTCTTCGAGGATGATCTGCTCCTCGCGGGTGACCTCGGCGTCGTCGACGATGATGACGACGTGCGGCTGGTCCGGGGCAGGCGTCGCGTTACGGGAGAACCGCTGGCGGTCACGGAGTTCTTCGTCGAGCCACTGCTCGATCTGCGCGAGCGAACCCGCCATCATCCGCAGCTGGCCGATACCGTCGGCGAGCGCCGGATGCTGGGCGTGCGGCAGCCACTTCGCCCACTCCCACTCCTCCTTGGCGCGGCCCGCCGTCGCGACCGCGATGAGGACGTCGTCGGGGCTGTGGAAGGTGACCAGCTGGGCCAGCATCGCCCGGGTGAGACCGCGGGTGAGGCCGCGGTCGCCCTGCATGCTGACCGCGGCGAACCCGCGGAGGGTGATCTGGGTCGGCAGATCCGGGACGATCGAGTGCGCGCGGACGAACCGGCGCAGGGCGAGCGTGGCGATCGGCTCCAGCTCGTCGACCGGGCCGGTCTGCGGCGGCACCAGCCGCGTCGCGAGACGGTGCGAGCTGCGGCCGACGCGGAGGTGGAGGAAGTCCTGGTCGTTCTGGCGGCGTTCCCACATCCGGCGGCTCGCGGCCAGCGACCACATGGTCTGCGGGTCGGGGTGGACCCATTCGAGAGCGGCGCGCTGGTCGACCATGGCCTCACGGGCCCTGTCGCGCATCTGGCCGAGGTAGCGCAGGTAGTCCTTGCGGTCCTCGTCCATCTCGGCCTTTTTGGCGCCGCCGCCCTTGCCCGCGCCGCCGGCCATCATGCCGACGGTGCTGAGCACCATCATGCCGCCCATCATCATCATCATGGGATTGCGTCCACCCGTGGTGAACATGAAGACCATCATCCCGAGGGAGGCGACGATCATCACCGCGGGGAGCAGCTTCATGACGATGTTGCCCGGGATGGTGCGCGGCACCTCAGGCGGCGGTTCGAGATGCACCTCGCCGCCCGGCGGGCGCGGTGCCGCCAGACGCGGTGACTTCTTGAACTGCAGCGTGCTCATCGAAGGACCCCTCTTCAAACTCGACGATGGCGGCCACCGTTGGTGCGCGTACTGGTGCGCGAGACAACCTATCGAACGTGACCGACTAAATCCGGACAACGCCGAGAACGGCCCCGACCGGGACCATACGCATGTCGGGAGTGTAGGGCTCCGCCCGCGCCGACGTGCGTTTAGCGGGCTAACTGCGATCCGGCACCCAGACGCCCGACGTGCGTTTAGCCCCCTAATCGCGATCCGGCGGCCGGGGCCCGGTCAGGTGCCCAGGCTCCCGGCGCGTCACGATTAGCCCGCTAAAGTCGACGCGCCGGCAGCCGGTCAGCGGGGGTTCGGAGGTCTTCCGGAGGTTGCCCCTCTTACTTTTGCCGGTCTTTTTCCGACAGTCGATGATGTGGGCACCCGGGTTCGGTATAGGTTCCCCCGGGAGCAGACTCTCAGGGCAGGGGGAAGGCAGTGGCAACGGGCACGACGGTATTCAGCAGGGTGACGGTGGTCGCGCCACGCACCCGGATCGACGTGGCTTTGCCGGCTGACGTCGCGGTGGCGGACCTGCTGCCCATGCTGTTGGAGATGGCGAAGGAGGCGACGCCGGACGGCGGCGCCCGCCACGGCGGCTGGGCACTGGCGAAGCTGGGCGACGCGCCACTCGACCCGAGCCGGACCCTCGCGTCCCTCGGTGTCGTCGACGGCGAGCTGCTTCAGCTGCGCAAGCGCAACGAAAACCCGCCGCCTCCGCTGTACGACGACGTCGTCGACGCGATCGCCGAGTCGTCCCCGGACAGCTTCCGTCCGTGGACGAAGGAGACGGCGCGCCGCTTCGGGCACATCGCGGGCGGTCTGGCGCTGTTCTTCGCGGCCCTCGCGCTCTTCACGAGCGGATCCTTCTACGGCGGCAACGCACTCGCCGCCGCGATCGCCGGCGGTGTCGGCGCGATCGCGTGCGTCGCGATCGGCGCGACACTGGCCAAGGCCTACCAGGCCGAGGCGACCGGCGTGCTGATCGCCGCGGCAGGCGGTCTGCCGCTCGCGTTCGTCAGCGGGTTCTACATCGTTCCGGGGCTGTCCCTGTGGGCGAACCTGCTGCTCGGAAGCACGCTCGTGATCATCGTGGCGGCGGTCTGCATCCTCGTCATCGGGCACGGGATCACCACCTTCATCGCGGCCGCGACGACGGCCACGATCTCGGCGCTGACGTTCCTGGCCGCGACGCTGATCGACACCCCGATCGCCGGGGTCGCCGCCGGCGCCACCGCGTTCTCGCTGGCCTGCATCTCGATCCTGCCGCGTGCGACGATCAAGCTCGCGGCCCTGCCGACGCCGCACGTTCCCGGCAGCGCCGAAGAACTCAAGGAAGACTCGGGCTTCCCGGACTACCGCGCCATCGAGCGCCGCACCGCGGTCGCCCACGAGTACATGACCGGCCTGCTGACCGGTTGCGGCGCGGCCACGGCACTGTTCGCGATCATCGCCTCGACGTCGCCGACGATCTTCGGCCCGATCCTCGGCGTGATCGCCACGCTGGTCCTGCTCCTCCGTGCGCGGGCGTACGCGAACGGCGCGCAGGCCATCGCCCTGCTGACCACCGGCATGGTTTCCGGCGCGGGCATCCTGCTCGGCTGGATGTGGTCGGCGAGCCCGCTGAACCGCGTCCTGTTCGTGTTCGGCGCGCTGCTGCTGATCGGCGCGGGCGCGCTCGTGGTCGGCGTGATCTTCCCGAACCAGCGCTTCTCGCCGCCGCTGCGGCGAACCGTGGAGATCTTCGAAGCCGTCTTCATCGCGACGGTGCTCCCGCTGGCGCTCGGCGTCATGGATCTCTACACCACGCTGCGCCAACTCAACTTCAAGTGACGACCCGATCGGATGATGCTCTGATGGCCGTAGCGCGGAAGTCCAGGGGGACGCGCGTCCGCCACCTCGGCCTCGCCGGACGTACCGGAACGGTGCTGCTGGCGGCCGGTATCGGTGTTCTCTCGCCGGCGTCGGTGGCTCTTCCCGCGTGGGCGCAGCAAAGCAGCGTCGCGCCGGACGCCGGCGGCTACTACGCGACCCCGCCTCCGGTGGACAAGTCCAAGAAGCCGAACGACGAGGGCAAGCCGGACAAGACCTACGAGAAGAAGACCGAGTGCGTCCAGCGCAGCAAGCTCGGCGGCGACCAGGTCGACATCAAGAACCGGCCGTGGGGCCAGGAGTACCTGCAGATCGAAAAAGTGCACCAGCTGATGCGCGGCGCCACCGGTTCGGTCGGCGCGAACGTCAAGGTCGCGGTGATCGACACCGGCGTTTCCGCACACCCGTACTTCAAGAATCCCGTCGAATCGGGTGGCGACTACGTCGCGACACCCGGCGGCGGCAAGGCACCGGGGCTTGAGGACTGCGACGGCCACGGCACCGAAGTGGCGGGGATCATCGCCGCGAACCCGCCCGACGCGAGCATCGGGTTCCGAGGGGTCGCGCCGGACGCCACGATCATGTCGATCCGTCAGTCCAGCCAGAACTACGAGGAAGCGGAGAAGAAGTCCGAGCCGCCGCCCTCCCCTTCCAACTCGGCTCCGCCGGCTTCGTCGAACAATCCGGGTTCGCAGCTTCCGCCCTCCGCCGGAGGGAACGGCGCCATCGGCGGAACCGCGCCAGGGCAGGACACGGGCGGCCGACAGCAGGAACAGGGCAAGACCGCGGGCACGCTGAAGACGCTCGCGCAGGCCGTGGTCCGGGCCGTCGACAAGGGCGCCAACGTGATCAACATGTCGGTCGACAACTGTCGCCCGGCCACCGGCGGCATCACCGAGGGCGAGCAGCAGCTTCAGGCGGCGGTGAACTACGCCGTGGATCACGACGTGGTCGTCGTCGCGGCGGCGGGCAACGTCGGTGACAAATGCCCGCAGAACGATCAGCCGGACCCCAAGTCCCCCAAGATGATCGTCACGCCGCCGTGGTTCGCCGAAGACGTGTTGTCGGTCGCGGCGATCGACGACACCGGCGGTGTCGCGGAATTCAGCGTCCACGGGCCGTGGGTCAGTGTCGCCGCTCCCGGCACCAAGATCATCTCGCTGGACCCGGCGGAGGGCTCCAGCAGCCTGGCCAACCTGACCATCGAAGGCAACGGGAAGCCCGGTGCGATCCAAGGGACCAGCTTCGCCGCCCCGTACGTCGCGGGCGTGGCCGCTCTGGTGCGGGCGAAGTTCCCGGGGCTGAAGGCTCGCGACGTGATGACCCGGATCAAGGCGACGGCGCAGCACCCCGCGGCGCCGGGCGGACGGGACAACTTCGTCGGCTTCGGCGTCATCGACCCGATCGCGGCGCTGACGGCGATCGTGCCGTCGGAGGCGGACAAGGCCAAGCCGGTCCAGCTGCCCGCGAATCTGCCGCCGGCGAACGACCGTGACCCCGCCCCGATGATCGTCGCGCTCGCCGGAACCGGCGGGGGCCTGGTGGCGTTGCTCATCACGCTGTTCGTGGTGCACTCGGTCCGCCGCAACCGGCCGACCACCTCACCAGCCCGCAAAACCCCGTAGCACGTGCGTTTCGCGGGCTAAACGCGATCTGACCTGGCCTCGCCACCGAGCCGCCCAGATCGCGTTTAGCCCGCGAAAGTCGCTCTGCCCCTGGGGCTCCTACTTGGCGGGCTTGGGCTTCGGAGCGGGTTTCGGCGGGGTCTCGTCCTCGCCGATGACGGGCGGGACGACCTGGCCGGGTTCACCGACCACATCGGACGGCTTCGAAGCGGGCCGCGTCTTGGACTGGTGTGCCGTCTGGCCTCCACCACCCATGCCACCCATCCCCATCATGGGCGCCATCCCCATCGGCATCATCGCCGATCCGGCCCCGGCGGCACCCGGCCCGGGAGCCGGAGCGGCCTGAACGGGCGCGACCTCCGGGATCAGCGCCTGCCCTTGCTCGATCAGGGGGTCCTGCGATCCGGTCTGCCTGCCTTCGGCCGCGGACGGCGACGTCGACTGGTCGTCGGACGCGGCACCGGAATCGGAGTCGGTCTCAGCCGCGGCCTTCTCCTGGACCGGCGCACCCGGCGCCTCGGAATCGTCGTGGAGCTTGAACTCGTCCTGCGGGTACCGGTGAGCGATCTCGATACTCCGCGAGCCGGCGTCAGGATCGTCGACACCGTCGCAGAACCGTACAAAGCCCTCGAGGACGTTGCGTGCGGCTTCGAAGAGCGCCTTGGCCGACTCCTGCGCCTCCTCCAGCTGGGTTCGCGCCCGCCGGACGCCGCCGACCGGCAGCATCGCGGTCTCGGAGGTCAGTTCCGCCGTGTCGACGAGAACCTCGACGAGGTCGGTCAGGATGCGACGGATCGACAGCACCAGCTCGTCGAGCGAACTCGCCAACGTGGTGAGGGCGTCTTCGACGTCGGAGCCCGCGGCGTGGATGTCCACGATGTACGCGACGAATGCGTCGGCGTCCTTGCCGGACCATCCGGCGTCGAGGCGCCCGAGGTCCTCGGACAGTTCCTTCGAAACGTTGCCCGCGGTCTTCGCCGCTTTCCGGAGGAGATCCGCCTCGTCCTTCAAGTCCTCCCAGCGCCCCACCAACGGCATCAGGTAGGTCTCGACCGGATCGATCAGCCCCAGATGGCCGGCCAGCTCCGACACGAAGGCGAGATGCGGTGCCGCGGCCTCGACCAGCTCCTCACCGCCCGAGCCGGTCGCGTTTAGCGGGCTAAACGCGCTCGGGGGCGGCTCGGGAGCGGCCGGGCGCGTGGCCGCCATCGGGTGCGGGATGGAATCCGTCGGGTTCTCCGATTCGGCGATCATGCGGTTCAGAGCTCCACGGCGCGTTTGATCATCTGCGCGGCCTCGTCGTCGTGCCCGGCATGCCGCGCGGTCACGGTGTGCAGGGCCTCGGACGCCGACCTCAACGCGGCCGCGCCCTCCACCAGCTGACGCCGGATGGCCTCGGTCGCACGCCCGTAGGACGCACCGAGGCCCAATTCCTCCCCCAGCGTGCCGTGGGACTCGACGGTGACACCTTCGCCGGTCACCTCCGCGGCCGCCAGGTCGAGCTCTCCGGCGGCCGCGTCCACCCGCTTCGCATAGTCACCGACGACGTTGCCGTCGATCTTCAGGCCGGCCACTGCACCCTCCACTCACCCGATACCGCTCGGGCGTTGAGACGCTCGCGCCGCCCATGGGGTTCCCGCGCTCAGTTACCCGCCGGAGCCTGCTGCGACTGCGTGGCGACCGAACCGGCCCGGTCGTCGATCGGCACCGTGTCGAACGTCCGGAGCACATCCTGCGTGTTCAGCGAAGCGCCGGTGGGCAGGATCCTGACGATGGCCTCGGGCGCCGGCACTCGCTTGTTGAGCCCGATCGAATCAGCCGTGACGGCGTCAGGCACGCCGTAACGGATCCCTCGATCGGAGATCAGCTGGATCGGCCCCTTGTCGAAGGTCTCCTTGCCGGTCGCCGACTGGACGACGGCCGCGTAGCCGGGCTCCATGTAGAAGCTGTTGATCGGCGCGCCGACCGGGCCGGGGGTACCGATCTTGACGCCGGGCGCGGAGCCGTCGGCGTTCCTGCCCTTCGGCAGCTTGTCGTCGACGAACACCGCCGTGTGACCGTCCCGGCTGGCGCCTTCGCCCGCCACGGACCAGCTCAGGCAGGAGACCCGGGAACCCTGGGTCGCGTTGAGCACCGTCGGCACGGTCTGCGGGTAGGCGCCGAGCTCGACGACCTGGGAGACACGCGTGAGGTTGCGGATCTTGCCCAGTGGCACGGACATGACCGAAGTGCTGCCGTCGTTCTTCCCGGTCTGCACGATGTCGGCGACCGCCGGCGAAATGGGCTGGATCCCTTCCTTCGTGATGAGGTAGAAGTCCTTCCGCCCCTCGGCCTGCTCGGTGGAGAAGACGTCTCCGACCTTCATGCCTTCGATCTCGTAATTGGGGCTCTCGCCCTTGCCCGGGACGTCCGGGAGCTTCAGCTCCGGCACCTCGGGGATCGCGTCCAACAGGCCCTGGGAGATACCGCGAGGCTGATCGGACAGCTTCAGCGCGGAACGGACGGCGTTGGCGTCGGGCTTGATCTCGGCCTTGACCGCGTTCGCGTTCCGGGCGTTGGGATCCGGCGTCTGCCGGTAGATCAGGTACTCCCGGCCGTTGGCGCCCTTGGCCAGCAGTGCCTCGTTCTGGCCGAGTTCACGGTTCCCGAGCTGCTTCACACCCGCGTAGACGGTCGTCTCCGTCTTCGAGAGATCCGGCTGGGGCACCGACGGGTCGTACATGACCTCGTCGCACACGCCCCAGTCCGGGGAGACGCGCTGGGTGTCCGTCGGCATCAGCTGCGGGCCGTTGGGAATGCCCATGAGCTGGCCGCGGGGAATGTTCTTCAGCTGTTCGTCCGAAACGACTGTGGGGTTCTTCACTTCGGAGGCCTGCGCGGGTCCGGAAGGCTTGGCCCCGGCCTGCTGCGCCCCTTGTTTCGACTGCGCGATGATCAGCAGCCGCGCGGAGGCGAGGTTGAAGGTCGGAATCAGTTTCTTCGGGTTCCCGGCCACGACGTACACCGTTCCGGACTGCTCGCCGATGACGATGTTGCCCGCGTCCGGCACGGAGGGCTTCGGGCTCAGCAGGCCCCAGATCACGAAGACCAGGACGCCCAGCGCGGCCAGCACGACACCCACGATGGTGGCCCGCGTGTGCGTGCGCATCGGGTCGTGGAGCATGACGGCGTCGCGACGGACCAGCGCGGATTGCATCCGTCGCAGAACGAACTGATAAGCCTGAACTTGAGACTTAGTAGTCGGTGTTGATGGCATTCTCGACCTACAGTCCTCCCCGTCGCGGTACGGTTCCGCAGGATAGCCGTACGGGGACCGTCTGGTGTGGGGTTTCTACCAACTCCAGCTAGTGTCAAGTTCCTCGGGACCGGCTTTCCGGGTACGCAGCAAGCACGAGGGGAAGAGAAAGCGCGGATGTCCGTCACCACTCCTCCACGTCCGCCCGGCCCTCCGGGGTCTCAACCTCCTGGTCGTCCGCCGGGGCCGCCGCCAAGGCCCGGCAGACCGGGTGGTCCGGGCGGCCCGGCCGGAGGCCCGGGAGGTCCCGGTGTTCCTCGCGGCCCCGGGGGCCCAGGCGGCCCTGGAGGGCCTGGCGGACCGCAGGGCCCCGGTGGCCCCGGCCCTGGTGGCCCCGGTGGTCCGGGAGGACCCAAGGGACCCGGCGGACCTGGTGGTCCGGGCGGTCCTGGAGGACCCGGTGGGCCAGGCGGCCCGGGCGGTCCTCCGTCCGGCGGCCCCGGCCCGCAGTCCGGCCCTCCGCCCGCTCCGGCGACACGGATCGCCGCGCCCGCGCGGCGCCGGACCGGTGGGATCAACCTCGGCCCGCTGCCCGTGGCGAATCTGGTCGTCCTCGAGCTCGGGCTCGCGATCGGCCTCGTTCTGCTCGCGATCAACATGAAGCTGAAGTACGTCGCGATCGGCGTGCTCGGGCTCGCGATCATCGTCGCGTTCCTGCGCTGGGGCGGCCGCTGGTTCACCCAATGGGCTGGACTCACGATGCGGTACATGTTCCGTTCGCACGATCGGGTGGCGAATCCGCTTCCGCCGAGCAGCATCGAGTCGCTCGCCGCCGAAGAGGACGCCGTCACCGGTCCTGACGACGCCCGCGTGAACCTGCTTCGCCTCGCCGTTCCCGATCTGGTCGTCGCGCACGGCGTGGATCACGAACGCCAGCAGGTCGGCCTCGCGTGGAACGACGGGACGTGGACCGCCGTCCTGCTCGTCGAACCCGCGCCCGCGCTGATCACCCAGGCGGGTGGAGCGCCGAGCCTGCCGCTGTCCGCGCTGGCCCCGTGCCTCGAAGACCGCGGCGTGGTCCTCGACTCGATCCAGATGATCTGGCACTGCTACCCGGGCAGCGCCGCGCTTCCGTCGGACTCGCCCGCCCTCAGCTCCTACATGGAGGTGCTCGGCCCGCTTCCCGCCGCCGCGCGGCGTACGACGTGGGTCGCCATCCGGCTCGACCCGCGCCGGTGTCCGGCCGCCATCCGCGAACGCGGCGGCGGCGTCGTCGGTGCGCACCGCGCGCTGATCGGTGCGCTGTCGCGGGTGCGCAACGCCTTGGAATCGCAGGGCGTGCCGACCCGGCCGCTGGACCCGGACGAGCTGCTGCGGTCCAGCATTTCGGCCGCGGAACTGACCGCGGTCGCCGGTTCGCAGGGGAAGGTCGGGCTGCAGGAGCGCTGGACCGGCGTCACCGCGGCCGGCATCGGGCACGCGAGCTACGCGATCACCAGCTGGCCGAAGGGCAAGATCAGCGGCAGCCTGAACGCGCTGACCAGTGTCCGCGCGCTGTCGGCGACGGTCGCGATGTCGATCTCGCCGTCCGCGGACGAAGGCAAGATCGGCCTGCGGGGGATCGTTCGCCTGAGCGCGCGGAACCCGCGTGAACTGGACGCGGCCGACCAGCGGCTGCAGGGCGTCTCGGACCGGCTGGGTGTGACGCTGACGCCGCTGCGCGGCCTGCAGATCTCCGGGTTCTCCGCGACTTTGCCGATCGGAGGCACGGCATGAGCACCCGCATGCGCGACGCAGGCCAGAGCGCCGGTGTCGCCCCGGAATTCACCGTCGACCCGGCGATGCTCGACGCGATCAGCCCATCCGGTGACCGCGGCGGGATCGTCCTCGGCTCCGGGCTCAAGGGCGAGCCGCTGACGATCTCCGCGCTGCGCTCGACACCGACCCGGATCGTGCTGGTCGGTGGTCTCTATCTGGCTCGCCAGGTGGCGTTGCGGGCGATGGCGGTCGGGGCGTGGGTCGTCGTGGCGACCGGGCGTCCGGCCGCGTGGCAGGTGCTCCCCCAAGCCGCGGGAAACCAGCCCAACGGCAGGCCTTCGCCGCTGGTGCAGATCCGGCGGCTGTCGCCGGTGGACCTCCCGCGTCCCTCCGAGGACGCACCGCTGCTGGTCGTGACCGACGGCGGTCCGACACCGCAGGACCTGTTCCCGCCGCGGTCGCCGTGGCAGACGACGGTCTACGTGCTGCCGTACCTGCACCCGCAGGCCGGGGCGACCGCGAACGCGGCCGACCTGGTGCTGATGCAGCGGCTCCCGCCGGGTCAGGCCGAACTGGCCGCGCGGATCTGGCGGCTCCCGCCGCAGATGATGAAGCAGCTCACGACGTTGAAGGACGACCAGGTCGTCGCCCTGGGCCGCAACCTCTGGCGCCCGCTTCGCCTGGTCACCACGGCGAAAGAGCAGCAGATCCTGGGCCCCGTGCGCCGCGGCGACTAACCCGCCCGCCTCGACTTTAGCGGGCTAATCGTGCTCTGCGGGGGCACTGTCCATATCGGACGGTGCCCCCTTTCGCGTCCCGCCGCGCGTCGCGTTTTGCCCCCTAAACGCGATCCGGGGCGTGGGGTTTGTCAGTCAAGGGGCAATCGCGTCGGCTGTGGATAAGCCGGGGGCTGTGGATAAACCGCCCGGAAATAGCAGTGACGACGGCGGGCTGTCGGTCTTGTCGGTCACCGTGTCAATATGACCAAACCCTTCGATTCATCTCATCTCCCCGATGTTTTCCGCGGCTCAGAGGCACGCAAGGCGGGTCTCATCACGGCCAGCCAGCTGCGCGGCTCGAGCGTCCGGCGGCTGTTTCAGGACGTCTACACGCGCGCCGGCGTCGAGGTCACACACGAGCTGCGATGCCGAGGCGCCGCACTGCTGGCACCTCCGGAAGCAGTCCTGACCGGGCGATCGGCCGCGACCGTTCACGGCGTCGAGCTGGCCAAACCCAACGATCCCGTCGAGATGATCGTGCCGGAGAAGAATCGCTTCGGCCCGATCGTCGGCATCAAGGTTCGGCGAACAGAGGTCAGGCCAGAAGAATCGAGACCCTGGAACGGCATTCGCATCGCACGGAAACGCCGAATAGCGCTGGATCTCCTGCTCCGGCTTTCTCCGCGCAAATCCGGGTGGGTACGACGGCTCCGCATCGGCGTTCCGGATCTGGATCAGTTCATGAGGGCCGAGAACCTGACCGATCTGCACCTCAACGGCGAGTTCTACGGTCGCCGCAATCGGGGAATTCGCTTGGCCAGGCACGCTTTACGCCTGTCGGATCCTCGTGCGGAGTCGCCTCCGGAATCGGAACTCCGCATCGTGCTGGCCGCCGGCGGCATCACGGCGACACCTCAGCTTGAGGTCACTGCCCGGACCGGTCATTTCCTCGCTCGTCTCGACCTCGCGGACGAGAAGTTCCGAGTCGCCATCGAGTACGACGGCCGATGGCACAACACACCGAAGGAACAAGCCTATGACCGCAAACGCCGAAGACGCGTGGAGGCCGAGGGATGGCGATTCGTCATCGCCACCGCGGAAGACCTGGCGAACGACTTCAAGGGCATCGTCGAAGCCGTCTGGCAGGCCCGCCGGAGCGCGTTTAGCCCGCTAAAGGCGCCGGGTCCGGGTCAGGAGGGAGTGCGCATAGCGCGCGTTTGATCGGCACGGGCGGCGAGTTCGGCGTCCGGCGGGTAGTCGACGGCCACCAACGTCAGGCCGTGTGCGGGAGCGACGGCGCTGTCGCGCGTCCGGCTCTCCAAGACGTCGCCGGGCCAATCGCGCGGACGACGGCCGTCACCGACCAAGAGCAGTGCCCCCACCAGGCTGCGCACCATCGAGTGGCAGAACGCGTCAGCGGAGACGGCGACCTCGACCGCGTGCGGTCCGGTCCGCCGCCATTCGAGCCGCTGCAGCTCGCGAATGGTCGTCCCGCCTTCGCGCTGCTTGCAGAAGGCCGCGAAGTCCTGAAGCCCCAAGAGAGCCGTCGACGCCTCGTTCATCGCGTCGATCGAGAGCGAACGGCCCCAGGCCAGAGTGTCGTGCCGCCGCAACGGATCCACACCCCAAGGCGCGTCCGAAACGCGGTACAGGTAGTGCCGCCGCACGGCCGAGAACCGCGCGTCGAACCCAGGAGCCGCCACGCGGGCATCCAGCACCCGCACGTCGCCCGGCAGGTACCGATTCCAGCGGTGACGCATCCGCCCCAGGTCCGGTATGCCCTGTTCGTCCAGTTCCAGGCGACCGGATCGCGTTTTGCCCGCTAAAGGCGACGCGTCGACGTGGACCACCTGGCTGGAAGCGTGCACACCGGCATCGGTGCGGCCGGCGACGACGACGGACTTCGGGACCGACGCTCCCGGAGGCTGCTTCGCGAGCGCCTCTTCGAGGACGCCCTGCACCGTGCGCCGTCCGGGCTGCCGCGCCCAGCCGGAGAAATCGGTGCCGTCGTAGGAGACATCCAGACGCAGACGAACGAGCCCGCCCTCCGCAGTGGGAGTGGCGGGCTCGTCCGGGGTGTTCGGTGCCGTCAGGACGTCAGTCCTTCTTGCTGTCCGCGTCCGCGGCGGGGGCCTCAGCGGCCTCGTCGGCGGCGGGAGCCTCGGTGGCCTCCGGAGCCTCGGTGGCGGCCGTGTCGGCAACCTCAGGGGCCTCGGTGGTCTCCTCGGCGGCCGGGGCGGCAGCCTTCGGCTCGTCCTTGGCGAACTTCGTCTTGCGCGCGGCCTCGGCCTCGGCGGTGACGGTCTTCTCGGCAACCAGCTCGATGACGGCCATGGGGGCGTTGTCGCCCTTGCGCGCCATCGTCTTGGTGATCCGGGTGTAGCCACCCGGACGCTCCGCGAAGAACGGACCGATCTCGGCGATCAGCTTGTGCACGACGTCCTTGTCGCGCACGATGCGCTGGATCTGACGACGGTTGTGCAGGTCGCCCCGCTTCGCCTTCGTGATCAGCTTCTCGGCCAGCGGGCGCACCCGCCGGGCCTTCGCCTCGGTCGTCGTGATCTTGCCGTGCTCGAACAGCTGGGTGGCCAGGTTGGCCAGGATCAGCCGTTCGTGCGCGGGCGACCCGCCGAGACGGGGTCCCTTTGTGGGGGTGGGCATCGGTTCTCCTCGTTCAGCTCACAGCTGGAGGCCGGGGCTCCCCCACCCCTACCGGTGAGGGAGCCGAAGCTGGCCTTACAGCTGCTCCGTCTCTGCGTAGTCCTGGCCATCGTCGTGGCCGTTGTCCGAAATTCCGTCCGTGATGCTGTCGACGCCCTCGGACCAGCCTTCACCGTCGTAGCTGGCCGCGGCCGCGGTCGGGTCGAACCCGGGCGGGCTGTCCTTCAGCGCGAGGCCGAGACCGACGAGCTTGAGCTTGACCTCGTCGATCGACTTCGCACCGAAGTTGCGGATGTCCAACAGGTCGGCCTCGCTGCGCGAGACCAGTTCGCCGACGGTGTGGATGCCCTCGCGCTTGAGGCAGTTGTACGACCGGACGGTGAGGTCCAGGTCCTCGATCGGCATCGCGTAGGCGGCGATGGTGTCCGCCTCCTGCGGCGACGGGCCGATCTCGATGCCTTCGGCGTCGACGTTCAGCTCGCGCGCGAGACCGAACAGTTCCACCAGCGTCTTACCGGCCGACGCGACGGCGTCTCGCGGCGTGATCGACGGCTTCGTCTCCACGTCCAGGATCAGCTTGTCGAAGTCGGTGCGCTGCTCGACACGGGTCGCCTCGACCTTGTACGTCACCTTCAGCACCGGGGAGTAGATGGAGTCGACCGGGATCCGGCCGATCTCCGCGCCCGCCTGCTTGTTCTGCAGGGCCGGAACGTAACCGCGGCCGCGCTCGACGACGAGCTCGATCTCGAGCTTGCCCTTGCCGTTCAGCGACGCGATGTGCAGATCCGGGTTGTGCACGGTGACACCGGCCGGGGGCACGATGTCGGCGGCGGTGACCTCACCGGGGCCCTGCTTGCGCAGGTACATGGTGACCGGCTCGTCCTCTTCCGAGGAGACCACGAGTTCCTTGAGGTTCAGGATGATGTCGGTGACGTCTTCCTTCACCCCGGGAACGGTGGTGAACTCGTGCAGCACGCCGTCGATGCGGATGCTCGTCACGGCCGCGCCCGGAATGGACGACAGCAGCGTACGACGCAGCGAGTTGCCGAGCGTGTAGCCGAAGCCGGGCTCCAGCGGTTCGATGGTGAACCGGGAGCGGGTCTCGTTGACCGTCTCTTCGCCGAGAGCCGGTCGCTGGGAAATCAGCATCTTTCCTAGTTCCTTTCCAAACGGCGCCCGCCATATGACACCGAAAGGGATGGCGAAGCGGCGGCGCACTCCGGGCGCCGCCGCCCGTGCCCACATCGGGCCGGGGAAACCCCGGCCCGATGATGGATCACTTCGAGTAGAGCTCGACGATCAGCTGTTCCTGGACCGGAACATCGATCTGAGCGCGCTCCGGAAGCTGGTGGACCAGCACCCGGAGGTTGGACGGAACGACCTGGAGCCACGCGGGAACGGGACGCTCGCCGAACGACTCCTTGGCCGCGACGAAGGGCAGCATCGCGAACGACTTCGGCCGCACGTCGATGATGTCCCACTTCGTGACCTGGTAGGACGGGACGTTGACCTTGACGCCGTTGACCAGGAAGTGGCCGTGGCTCACCAGCTGACGCGCCTGACGGCGGGTGCGGGCGATGCCGGCGCGGTAGATCACGTTGTCCAGACGGGACTCGAGGATCTGCAGCAGGTTCTCACCGGTCTTACCCGGACGCCGGACGGCTTCCTTGTAGTACCGGACGAACTGACGCTCGAGAACGCCGTAGGTGTAGCGAGCCTTCTGCTTCTCCTGCGACTGCAGGAGGTACTCGGACTCCTTGATGCGCCCGCGGCCGTGCTGGCCCGGCGGGTAGGGGCGACGCTCGAAAGCCTGGTCGCCGCCGATGAGGTCAACCTTGAGGCGACGCGAAATACGCGTCGCGGGGCCGGTGTAACGAGCCATTTCTTCTTACTCCTCCCCGTTCCTCAGACCCGGCGCCGCTTGGGCGGGCGGCAGCCGTTGTGAGGCTGCGGGGTCACGTCCTGGATGGTGCCGACCTCGAGGCCGGCCGCCTGCAGCGAGCGGATCGCCGTCTCGCGACCCGAACCCGGGCCCTTCACGAAGACGTCGACCTTCTTCATGCCGTGCTCGGCAGCCTTGCGGGCGGCGTTCTCGGCGGCCATCTGCGCGGCGAACGGGGTGGACTTACGCGAGCCCTTGAAGCCCACGTGACCACTCGACGCCCACGCGATCACGGCACCGGTCGGGTCCGTGATCGAGACGATGGTGTTGTTGAAGGTGCTCTTGATGTGCGCGTGACCGTGCGCGACATTCTTCTTTTCCTTACGGCGGACCTTCTTGGCCCCCGCCGCAGTACGAGACTTCGGTGGCATGTTCTGAGGGTTCTCCTGTTAGCGCGCGTTCTCTTGGTGAGCGGCGACCGCTTCGGCCTGGCCGCGCCGGATGATGGAACCGGCGTCGGTGTACAGGTTGCGGAGCGCCATCGGGCGGGCGTAGAGCGCCTTGGGCGAGACACAAGCCGAGCCACGACGGCGGACGCCGCCCATCTGCACGACCTTCTTGCCCTGGACGCTCACTTCTTGCCAGCCTTCTTCTTGCCGGCGACCGTCTTCTTCGGACCCTTACGGGTGCGGGCGTTCGTCTTGGTGCGCTGACCACGGACGGGAAGTCCGCGACGCCAGCGAAGGCCCTCGTAGCACCCGATCTCGATCTTCCGACGGATGTCGGCGTTCACCTCACGGCGAAGGTCACCCTCGACCTTGAAGTTCTCCTCGATGTAGACCCGCAGCTTGGCGAGGTCGTCATCGCTCAGATCCTTGACGCGAGTGTCCGCGTTGAGCTCGGCGGCAGCGATGAGCTGCTTCGAGCGGGTACGGCCGATGCCGTAGATGTAGGTCAGCGCGATCTCCAACCGCTTTTCGCGGGGGAGGTCTACGCCAGCGAGTCGTGCCATTGGCGTTGATGCTCCTTCATAGAATTCATCTTCAGGTCTGCTCCCCGTCCGGTCCCGGGACCGACTCGCCTGTCGTGCCCTTGGCTTGCGCTTCGGGTGTCCCGGCCTCGGCCTGAAGTCCGAGGGTGAACCGGGCCGTTCGCACGGCCCGGCAGGTGCGGGGAGATTGTGTAGCCGTCAATCCACTCTGTACGAGTGCGAGTGATCAGCCCTGCCGCTGCTTGTGCCGCAGGTTCTCGCAGATCACCATGATCCGGCCGTGACGGCGGATCACCTTGCACTTGTCGCAGATCTTCTTGACGCTCGGCTGGACCTTCACGTCTCCTGCTCTCCTGCTTGTGCTAACTCGTCGTGATCACTTGTAGCGGTAGACGATGCGACCACGAGACAAGTCGTAGGGCGAGAGCTCCACGACAACCCTGTCCTCGGGCAGGATGCGGATGTAGTGCTGCCGCATCTTGCCGCTGATGTGTGCAAGGACCTTGTGGCCGTTCTCCAACTCGACGCGGAACATCGCGTTGGGGAGCGGCTCGACTACGCGGCCTTCGACCTCGATGGCCCCGTCTTTCTTGCCCATGTCCTCCGCATTTCCTGTCGCTACGCTGTGTTATCAGTCAGAGCTTGAGTGCTTGGCTGGGTGGTGCATCGGCACACTCCTACCCGGCTCCAATGTCCGTTCGCGAGAATTCACGAGCGCGCAGGATCCGGGCGCGATGAGTACACCGACTTGACAGTGTACGCAACCCGTGTCGTGAGCCCCAAACGGGGGGTGACTGTGTTAGGTGACCCCTGAGCCCGCCTGATGCGACCTCCCCATCGTACGCCCCCGTCGACCTGCGTTTAGCGGGCTAAACGCGCTCCGGTGCGGCCGTGACCTGGCGCGCTTGGCGGCCGAGGTCTACCCGATGGGGGCAGCGGGCGAGCGCGCCGACGGGCAGGCCTGGGCACTGCGCCGACGGCGGGCCGACTCGCGTTTCGCGGGCTAACCGCGCTCCGGACGCGCGTTCGCCTTTAGCGGGCTAAACGCGGTCCGACGGGTGAGAGGTGAGGTCAGGCGTCTTCGGGGGCGGTCAGCACCCACGGGCCGTCATCGGTGATGGCGACGGTGTGCTCCCAGTGCGCGGCGCGCGAGCCGTCCGCGGTCACGACGGTCCACCCGTCCTCGAGCTCGACGGTCTCCCCGCCGCCACCGGTCAGCATGGGCTCGATCGCGAGCGCCATACCGGTCTTGAGCCGCGGCCCCTTGCCCGGTTTGCCCAGGTTCGGCAGGAACGGGTCCATATGCATCTGGCGCCCGATCCCGTGACCGCCGTACTCGACGATCATCCCGTACTCGATGCCGTCTTCCCGGCTCGCCTTCTCGGCGGCCGTCTGCACCGCATGCGAGATATCCGTGAGCCTGCCGCCCGACGACACCGCGGCGATCCCGGCCCACATCGCGGCCTCGGTGGCCGCCGAGAGCGCGAGATCCGCCTTCGACACCTCACCGATCGCGAGCGTGACCGCGGAGTCGCCGTGCCAGCCGTCGAGGATGGCGCCGCAGTCCACGGAGATGATGTCGCCGTCGTTGAGGACCTGCGTCTTCGACGGGATGCCGTGGACGATCTGCTCGTTCACCGAAGCGCAGATCGACGCCGGGAAGCCGTGGTAGCCCTTGAACGAGGGCACCGCGCCGGCGTCACGGATCGTCTGCTCGGCGAGTTCGTCGAGATCGGCCGTGGTCGCCCCCGGCTTGGCGATCTCGCGCACCGCGGTAAGAGTGCGCCAGACAACCAGACCGGCGGCCCTCATCGCCTGGAGCTCGCCAGGGGTCTTGAGCTCGATCATGCGCCCACGACGAAGCCGTTGCAGTACACGCAGTCCTCCGAGATTCACGTGCGGTCGCGCAGCGCTTCCAGCACGCGGGCGGAGATCTCGTCGA
This sequence comes from Amycolatopsis sp. NPDC102389, assembly GCF_044765885.1. NCBI lineage: Bacteria > Bacillati > Actinomycetota > Actinomycetes > Pseudonocardiales > Pseudonocardiaceae > Amycolatopsis > Amycolatopsis sp. NPDC102389. Next base: position 290,955 of record NZ_JBIWKX010000002.1, on the reverse strand, counting down.
CCGAGCCGACGCCGTCGACCGTGACCAGGATGTCCGCGTAGTACTCGAGCAGCGGAGCCGTCTCGGACACGTAGATCTGCTGACGCCGACGGATGACCTCTTCGGTGTCGTCCGAGCGGCCGCGGGACAGCAGCCGCTCGACGACGACGTCTTCCGAGACCTGGAGCTGGATGACCGCGTTGAGCTTGGTGTCGACCTCACCGAGGATCTCGCCGAGAACGTCGGCCTGCTTCGTGTTCCGGGGGAACCCGTCGAGCAGGAAACCGACCTTGGCGTCAGGTTCGGCGAGGCGCTCGCGCACCATCTCGTTCGTGACCGAGTCGGGCACGAGTTCGCCGGAATCCAGGTAGCGCTTGGCTTCCTGGCCCAGCGGCGTCTGCTCGCCCACGTGGGCGCGGAACAGGTCGCCGGTCGAGATGTGCGGGATCCGGAGCTTCTCCGACAGTGCTACCGCCTGAGTACCTTTGCCCGCGCCAGGAGGGCCAACGAGAACCAGGCGCGTCACTTCAAGAACCCTTCGTAGTTACGTTGCATCAGCTGGCTTTCGATCTGCTTCACGGTGTCGAGACCGACACCGACCATGATCAGCACAGCCGTGCCACCGAACGGGAAGTTCTGGTTGTTCCCGCTGCCGGTGACGGACAGGAAGAAGTTCGGAAGGATCGCGATGATGCCCAGGTACAGCGAGCCCGGCAGGGTGATGCGGCCGAGGACGTAGCTGAGGTACTCCGCGGTGGGACGGCCCGGTCGGATACCCGGGATGAAGCCACCGAACTTCTTCATTTCTTCCGCACGCTCGTCCACGTTGAACGTGATCGTGATGTAGAAGTACGTGAAGAAGATGATCAACGCGAAGTACAGCAGGACGTGCGCCCAGCTGGACTGGTTGACGATGTAGTTCTGGATGAAGACCTGCCAGCCCGCGTTGCTGTTGGCGTCGCCGACGAGGCGGCTGATCAGGTCCGGCAGGTAGAGCAGCGACGAGGCGAAGATGACCGGGATGACACCGGCCTGGTTCACCTTGATCGGCAGGTACGTCGAGGTCCCGCCGTACATGCGGCGGCCGATCATGCGCTTGGCGTACTGCACCGGGATCCGGCGCTGACCCTGCTCGACGAAGATGACGCTGGCGATGATCACCAGGCCGAACACGCAGATCAGGGCGAAGACGACGCCACCCGCGCTGCTGAGGATGTTGCCACCCTCGATCGGGATCCGGGCCGCGATGTTCAGGAAGATGAGGACGGACATGCCGTTGCCGACGCCGCGCTCGGTGATCAGCTCACCCAGCCACATCATGACGGCGGTACCGGCGGTCATCGTGATGACGATGATGGCCAGCGTGTAGACGCTGTTGTCCGGGATGATCGCGGTGTCGCACTGCGGGAAGAGCTGCTTGCGGTCGGCGAGTGCCACCACACCGGTCGCCTGCAGGATCGCGAGGGCGATCGTCAGGTACCGGGTGTACTGGGTCAGCTTGCCCTGGCCGGCCTGGCCTTCCTTCTTCAGTTCCTCGAACCGCGGGATGACCACGGTGAGGAGCTGGACGATGATGCTGGCCGTGATGTACGGCATGATGCCGGTCGAGAACAGCGACAGCTGGAGCAGTGCGCCGCCGCTGAACAGGTTCAGCAGCTGATAGACGCCCTCCTGCGACCCGGTCTCCGTGCACTGCTGCACGGCGGAATACGAGATACCCGGGGCCGGAATGGTGGCACCGATTCGGTAGACCGCGACGATGGCTAGCGTGAACAGGATCTTCTTACGTAGATCCGGCGTCGCTAGAGCCGAGCGGAAGGCGCTGAGCACGCGGGGAACCTCCTCGGCGTCGTCGGCTGTCTTACCGACGATCGGCTTGGCCGGCCTGGGGCCGGCGGGAACACACAGCTTTCTGGCACAAGCCAGGAACGCTTCGGGGCACACTCGTCCCGAAGCGTGTCGCCGACTCTAACAGCTTCACAGGGCGTGTCCGCAGTGCGTGTGGGTTTTCCGGACGAAGGTTGGTCCGCGGGGTTGATCGACTTGCGCTTCTCGCTCCGAAACCTTGACAGAACGCCCTGCCGTTCCTCACTTTTTCGACCCATCGGATCGCAGTTAGCCCGCTAAACGCGCTGTGATCAGGGAAGGGGTGTCAGGAGCTCGAAGCGGCGAGGACGCCCGCCATGCCGAGGAGCACGACGCCGGTGCCGCGGTCCACGTTGCGACTAGCCCGGCGGGACAGCCGGAGTGTCTTCACGAGCGCGCCGGCACCGATGTAGGTCGCGCCCGCGACGAACTCGGCGAGCAGGTAGACGGCGCCGAGAATCGCGATCTGGGCGGAAAAGGAGCCGTGAGCTGCGTCGATGAACTGGGGCACGAACGCGGTGAAGATGAGGATCGCCTTCGGGTTCGTGATCGCGACGACGAATTCCTTCCTGGCGATCCGTAGTGCCGGTACGGATTCAGTGCCTCGGGGCGCCGGGGTGAGCGTCGCGCGTCCGGCGCGGAACGTCGACCACAGCAGCCGGCCGCCGATCCAGGCCAGGTAGGCGACGCCCGCCCATTTGATCACCGTGAGTGCAAGCTCGGATGCCGCGAGGAGCTGGCCGAGCCCTGCCGCGACAGCCGCGATGAGCACCGTGAACGCGACCAATCGGCCTAGCAGCCCGGCGAGGCCTTTCCAGGCCCCCTGCGTCATGCCGTGATGCAGGCCGAGCAGATTGTTCGCCCCTGGCGTAAAAGCCACGAGCACCGCCGCTCCGAAAAAGACCACCGCCCAAGTCATCGGCCACCTCCTCCCCCACCGTATCGGCGACCGCGAACGCGTTTAGCGGGCTAATCGCGCTCTTTCGCGCCGGGAGTCGGCGGAGGTGCGAAGGCTGAATAGTCCGGTGTCTCCTGCTTTGGCTCAGGTGGGAGCACCGTGATGGAGATGCCGTCCTTAGGTGTGGGCATTTCCGCGAGAGCGGAGTCGCCGCTCATCGGGACCTCCTGGACGCGGTGACTCATGACCGCCGCCCCCGCCGCGGCGGCGACCGCGGCGAAGAGCGCCCACAGACCTGCGCCAAAGGTCTGTGTCACTTTGATGTCGTCTCCCATCTCGCGTCCGTATCCCATCATGGCGACACTGATGACGACTCCGACGAGGAAGACCGCCGCGATGGTGGCGAGCCATCTGTCCAAAGCGCCCGGACGTCGGAGCCCGGCTGCGCGGGCACTGACGACCGTGGCCGCCAGGAGGATCGTCGCGGCGATCAGGAGTGGGATACCGAGGGGCGCCGACGAGGTGGTGGTGGCGGGTCGGTCGACCTGATCCACCGTCATGTCCCACGCGCCTTGGACGAACACGAGCACGACCGGCTCGCTGGAATCGAAGGTGAGCCGATGCTCGGTGCTGAACAACGGGAAGAAGCAGCCCACGAGTGTCAGCACCACGGCCAGTGCGGCTAATCCCGCCGCGACCAGTCTGCGGGGCTCGACCCGGCCAGACCGCGCCGGCTCGCTTACGGGCTCCATGGGGCCCGCAACCGACACAACCATCGGCGGGGCGTCCGGCTGTTGCTGAAAGGGCTGCGGATCCTGCCCGGGAGGTGTGGCCACCTCACGATCCTTCCAGCTCAGGCACCCCTCCGCCACGCCGGCCGGATCGCCTTTCGCGGGCTAAACGCGATCCGGGGCCGCGGGCACCTGGGCGACCGTCAGATCGCGATTAGGGGGCTAAACGCAGGTCGGCGGGCGGGCCGGGCGAAACGGGCCAGATCGCGTTTAGCCCGCGAAACGCAGGTCGGTGCCGCCGGAGGGGCGCAAGCGAAAGGCCCGCCTGGCGGAGCCTGGCGGGCCTTTCGGTGAAGCGAGCGAAGAGAGCTCAGAGCGTGGTGGCGGAGCCACCGGCGGCGGAGAGCTTCTCCTTGGCGGAGCCGGAGAAAGCGTCGGCGGTGACGTCCAGCTTGACGCCGTTCACGTCGCCGTTGCCGAGCACCTTCACGAGCTTGCCCTTGCGGACCAGACCGTTCGCGACGAGCTCCTCGGCGCCGACCTTGCCACCCTCCGGGAAGACGCGGGCGATGTCGCCCACGTTCACCGGCTGGTACTCGGTACGGAAGCGGTTCTTGAAGCCGCGAAGCTTCGGGAGCCGCATGTGGATGGGCATCTGCCCACCCTCGAAACCGGCGGGCACGTTCTTCCGGGCCTTGGTGCCCTTGGTACCGCGACCGGCGGTCTTGCCCTTCGAGCCCTCACCACGGCCGACGCGGATCTTGTCGCGCTTCGCGCCCGGAGCCGGACGAAGGTGGTGGATCTTGATGGCAGTCATGCCTTGACCTCCTCGACCTCCACCAGGTGGCGGACCGTGTGGATGAGGCCGCGAACCTGGGGAGTGTCTTCACGCACGACGCTCTGGCGGATCTTGCGCAGCCCGAGGGTGCGCAGCGACTCGCGGTGAGCGTGCTTCGTGCCGATCTTGCTCTTGACCTGGGTCACCTTGAGCTGAGTCATGTCAGACCCCCTGGCCCGCACGCTGGCGCAGCATCCGAGCCGGGGCGACGTCCTCGAGCGGGAGACCGCGGCGGGCCGCGACCTCTTCGGGACGCTGCAGACCCTTCAGGGCCGCCACGGTCGCGTGCACGATGTTGATCGCGTTGTCGGAGCCGAGCGACTTCGACAGCACGTCGTGGACACCCGCGCACTCCAGCACCGCGCGCACCGGGCCACCGGCGATGACACCGGTACCGGCGGAAGCCGGACGCAGCAGCACGACACCGGCGGCTTCCTCACCCTGGATGGGGTGGGGAATGGTGCCACCGACGCGGGGAACGCGGAAGAAGTTCTTCTTCGCTTCCTCGACGCCCTTGGCGATGGCCGCGGGAACTTCCTTGGCCTTGCCGTAGCCGACGCCGACCTGACCGTCGCCGTCACCGACGACCACCAGAGCGGTGAAGCTGAAGCGACGACCGCCCTTGACGACCTTGGCGACGCGGTTGATCGTCACGACCTTCTCGAGGTGCGGGGTCTTTTCCTGGCCGGCCCCGCCACGGCCGCTGTCGCGCCGGTCACGGCGGTCGCGACGGTCATTGCGGTCGTTGCCGCCCTGTCCGCCGGGTCCGCCCTGGCCACCGCCGAATTGCCGTGTACGTCCCGGCATCAGGCTTTCCTTCCATTCACGAGCATCTGCTGCATCAGAACTCCAACCCCGCCTCACGCGCGGCGTCGGCGAGCGCCGCGATGCGGCCGTGGTAGGCGTTGCCACCACGGTCGAACACCACGGTCGAGACACCGGCGTTCTTGGCGCGGGCGGCGACGAGTTCCCCGACCTTGGCGGCCTTGGCCTTCTTGTCGCCTTCCAGCGCGCGGACGTCCGCCTCGAGGGTGGACGCCGACGCCAGGGTCTTGCCGGCGAGGTCGTCGATCAGCTGCACGGCGATGTGCCGCGACGAACGCTTGACGACCAGGCGCGGACGCTGGTCCGTGCCGTTGATCTTCTTGCGAAGGCGGAAGTGCCGACGGGCCTTCGCGACGCGGCGGCGGGTCGAGATGTCCTTGCCGACCGGCTTGCGCTTCGTAGTCGTGTCGCTCATGATCACTTACCCGTCTTTCCGACCTTGCGGCGGATCTTCTCACCCTCGTAGCGCAGGCCCTTGCCCTTGTACGGGTCCGGGCGGCGCAGCTTGCGGATGACCGCGGCGATCTGGCCGACCTTCTGCTTGTCGATGCCCGAGACCGAGAACCGGGTGGGGGTCTCGACCTTGAAGGTGATGCCTTCCGGGGCCTCGATCTTCACCGGGTGGCTGTAGCCGAGGGCGAACTCGAGGTCCGAGCCCTTGGCCTGCACGCGGTAACCGACACCGTGGATTTCGAGCTTCTTCTCGTAGCCCTCGGTCACACCGACGACGAGGTTGTTGACCAGCGTCCGGGTGAGACCGTGCAGGGCACGGCTGGTGCGCTCCTCGTCGGGCCGCTTGACCTCGAGCGTGCCGTTTTCGGCCTGCTCGACGGTGATGGGCTCGGCGATGGTGTGCTCGAGGGTGCCCTTGGGCCCCTCGACCTTGATCTGCTGACCGTCGATGGTCACCTTGACCCCGGAGGGGACGGCGACCGGCAGCTTTCCAATGCGTGACATGTCTGTGCCCCCTTCCTTACCAGACGTAGGCGAGGACTTCGCCGCCCACGCTGTTGCGCTTGGCCTGACGGTCGGTCTGGAGGCCGGACGACGTCGAGATGATCGCGACGCCGAGGCCACCGAGAACCGACGGCAGTTCGGTCGATTTTGCGTAGACCCGCAGGCCGGGCTTGGACACGCGGCGGAGGCCGGCGATGCTGCGCTCACGGTTGGGGCCGTACTTCAGCTCCACGATGAGGTTCTTGTGCTTCTCGCCCGGCTCGTCGCGGTAGCCCGAGATGTAACCCTCGCGCTTGAGGATCTCGGCGATGTTCGCCTTGATCTTCGAGTGGGGAAGCACGACCTCGTCGTGGTAAGCCGAGTTCGCGTTACGCAGACGGGTCAAGAAGTCTGCGATGGGGTCGGTCATCGTCATGGTGACCTGTCAACCTTTCTCGCCCTGGTTCCCTGCACTCGATGCGGGGCCTGTGGCGAAGTGGGAGTTAAAAAAGACTCTTACCAGCTGGACTTGCGGACGCCGGGCAGCTCGCCCGCGTGTGCCATCTCGCGAAGGCAGATCCGGCAGAGCCCGAACTTGCGGAACACCGAGTGCGGGCGACCGCACCGCTGGCAGCGCGTGTAACCGCGAACCTTGAACTTCGGCGTCTTCGCGGCCTTGTGGACCAGTGCTTTCTTGGCCATCGACTCAGTTCTCCTTGAACGGGAAGCCGAGCTTGCGAAGCAGCGCGCGGCCCTCGTCGTCGGTGTTGGCGGTGGTGACGACAGTGACGTCCATACCGCGCGGGCGGTCGATGGCGTCCGGGTCGATCTCGTGGAACATGGACTGCTCGTTGAGACCGAACGTGTAGTTGCCGTTGCCGTCGAACTGCTTCGGCGAAAGCCCGCGGAAGTCACGGATACGCGGCAGCGCGATGGTCAGCAGCCGGTCGAGGAACTCCCACATGCGGTCGTTGCGCAGCGTGACGCGCGCACCGATCGGCTGGCCCTCACGCAGCTTGAACTGCGCGATGGACTTGCGAGCCTTGCGAACCTCGGGCTTCTGCCCGGTGATCGCGGCCAGGTCGCGGATGGCGCCTTCGATCAGCTTGCTGTCACGGGCGGCGTCTCCGACACCCATGTTCACGACGACCTTGACGACGCCCGGGATCTGGTGGACGTTCTCGAAGGAGAACTCCTCCTGGAGCTGTCCCTTGATCTCCTCGCGGTACCGCACCTTGAGGCGCGGGGCGATCTTCTCTGCGGTGGTCATGATCAGATGTCCTTACCGTTCCGGCGCGAGACCCGGACCTTCTTGCCGTCCTCGCCGATGCGGTAGCCCACCCGGGTCGGCTTGCCGTCGGAGTCGACGACCATCACGTTCGAGACGTGGATGGGCGCCTCCTGCGTGACGATGCCGCCGGACTGCGCGCCGCGCTGGGTCTGGGAGATCCGCGTGTGCTTCTTGATCCGGTTGACGCCCTCGACCAGCACGCGCTCGCGCTCGGGGTAGGCCTGGATGACCTTGCCCTTGGCACCCTTGTCCTTGCCGGCGATGACGACGACCGTGTCGCCCTTCTTCACCTTCATGCTCTACAACACCTCCGGCGCGAGCGAAATGATCTTCATGAACTTTCGGTCGCGCAGCTCGCGGCCGACCGGCCCGAAGATGCGGGTGCCGCGGGGCTCATTGTCGTTCTTGATGAGCACAGCAGCGTTCTCGTCGAAGCGGATGTAAGAACCGTCCGGACGACGGCGCTCCTTGCGCGTGCGAACGATGACGGCCTTGACGACGTCACCCTTCTTCACGCCGGCGGCCGGCATGGCGTCCTTCACGGTGGCGACGATGATGTCGCCGATGCCCGCGTAGCGCCGCCCCGAGCCACCGAGAACGCGGATGCAAAGGATTTCCTTCGCGCCCGTGTTGTCGGCAACCCGAAGCCGCGACTCCTGCTGGATCACGTCTACTCCTGTATGTCGCGCTGGTTCTCGCGTCGAAGCGCGAGCCTTGCGGAACTAAGGGACTCAAAAGAGCCCTACTTACTTGGCCTTCTCCACGATCTGCACCAGACGCCAGCGCTTGGTCGCCGACAGCGGGCGGGTCTCCATCAGGGTGACCCGGTCGCCCACGCCCGCCTCGTTGTTCTCGTCGTGCACCTTGACCTTGCTGGTGCTGCGGAGAACCTTGGCGTAACGACGGTGCTTCTTGCGGTCTTCGAGCTCGACCACGATCGTCTTGTTCATCTTGTCCGAGACGACATAGCCCTCACGGACCTTGCGGTCGTTGCGGCCGGCCGCCTCAGTGGGCTGCTCGCTCATGCGGCACCTTCACTCTCGGCGTCAGGGGAAACGGACAGGCCGAGTTCACGCTCGCGCATGACCGTGTAGATCCGCGCGATGTCCGTGCGGACGGTGCGCAGACGGCGGTTGTTGTCGAGCTGTCCGGTCGCCATCTGGAAGCGGAGGTTGAAGAGCTCCTCCTTGTATTCCTTCAGACGCAGAACGAGCTCTTCCGCGGTGAGCTCACGCAGCTCCGATGCCTGGGCGGCACCTGCCTTCGCCATCAGAACTCACCACCTTCACGGGTCACGATGCGGCACTTCATGGGCAGCTTGTGGATCGCGCGACGGAGCGCCTCGCGGGCGGTCTCCTCGTTCGGGAACGAGATCTCGAACATCACGCGGCCCGGCTTCACGTTGGCGATCCACCACTCGGGCGAACCCTTACCGGAACCCATGCGGGTTTCCGCCGGCTTCTTGGTCAGCGGGCGGTCCGGGTAGATGGTCGTCCACACCTTGCCGCCACGCTTGATGTGACGCGTCATGGCGATACGAGCGGACTCGATCTGCCGGTTGGTCACGTAGCTGTGCTCAAGCGCCTGGATGCCGTACTCGCCGAAGTTCACCTTCGTACCGCCCTTGGCGGCACCGTGGCGCTTCGGGGAGTGCTGCTTCCGGTGCTTGACCCTGCGCGGGATGAGCACGTGTCAGCCCTCCGTCTTTTCTGCAGTCTCAGCAGCCGGGGCCTCGGTGGCCGTGTCGCCCTTGGGAGCGTCGCCGCTCTTCGCGGCGGCGGCGGCCCGGCCGGCTTCGGTCGAGGTCGGCGTCGTGCCCGACGAGCCGGAACGGCGCGGTCGGGACGGGCGGTCACCACGGTCACGGCGCGGGGCGCGCTCGGCGGCCGCGGCGGCGTCACGCGCCTCCTTGGCCTTGAGGCCACCCACGAGCTCGCCCTTGTAGATCCACACCTTCACGCCGATGCGACCGAACGTCGTCTTGGCCTCGAAGAAGCCGTAGTCGATGTCGGCACGCAGCGTGTGCAGCGGGACGCGGCCATCGCGGTAGTGCTCGGAGCGGGACATCTCGGCACCGCCGAGACGACCGCCGCACTGCACGCGGATGCCCTTGACCTGCGGCGAACGCATGGAGGTCTGGATCGCCTTGCGCATCGCGCGGCGGAACGCCACACGGTTGCTCAGCTGCTCCGCGACACCCTGAGCGACGAGCTGGGCGTCGGCCTCGGGGTTCTTGACCTCGAGGATGTTCAGCTGGACCTGCTTGGCGGTCAGCTTCTCCAGCGCGCCGCGGATACGGTCGGCCTCCGCGCCGCGACGGCCGATGACGATGCCCGGCCGGGCGGTGTGGATGTCGACGCGGACCCGGTCACGAGTGCGCTCGATCTCGACCTTGGAGATCCCGGCGCGCTCCATGCCCGTGGACAGCAGCTTCCGGATCTTGACGTCCTCGGCCACGTACTCCGCGTACTGCTTGTCGGCGTACCAACGCGACTTCCAGTCCGTGGTGATACCCAGGCGGAAGCCGTGCGGGTTGATCTTCTGGCCCACTACCGGCCACCTGCCTTCTTCTTGCCCTGTGCCTTCTTGGCCTCGGCCTTCGGACGCGACTCCACCTCGACGGTGATGTGGCTGGTCCGCTTGCGGATCCGGTACGCGCGGCCCTGGGCCCGCGGACGGATGCGCTTGAGGGTCGGGCCCTCGTCGGCGTAGGCGTTCTTGACCCAGAGGGTGTCCGGGTCGAGATCGAGGTTGTTCTCGGCGTTGGCCATGGCGCTGGCGAGCACCTTCGCGACCGGCTCGCTTGCCGCCTGCGGGGCGAACTGGAGCACGGCCAAGGCGTCGGCGGCGCTACGTCCCTTGATCAGCTCGATCACCCGGCGCACCTTGGTAGGCGAGTCCCGGACGAAGCGAGCCCGCGCGTAAGCCGTCGGCAAAGCCTCGGCCACGTCGTTCTGGGCGTTCATCGCTAGTTCCTTGTTCTCTCGTGCCCGCTCAGCGGCGGCGCGACTTGCGGTCGTCCTTGATGTGGCCCTTGAAGGTCCGAGTCGGCGCGAATTCGCCCAACTTGTGACCCACCATCGCCTCGGTGACGAACACCGGGACGTGCTTGCGGCCGTCGTGCACCGCGATCGTGTGACCCAGGAAATCCGGGATGATCGTGGAGCGACGCGACCAGGTCTTGATCACGGTCTTCTTGCCCGACTCGTTGAGAGCGTCCACCTTCTTGAGCAGGTGGTCGTCCACGAAGGGGCCTTTTTTGAGGCTACGTGGCATGTTCTTCTACCTCCCTGCTCAGCGCTTCTTGCCGGTACGCCGGCGGCGGACGATCATGGCGTCGGAAGCCTTGCGGCGGCGGGTGCGGCCTTCGGGCTTACCGTTCGGGTTCACCGGGTGGCGACCACCGGAGGTCTTACCCTCACCACCACCGTGCGGGTGGTCGACCGGGTTCATGACGACACCACGGACGGTGGGACGCTTGCCGCGCCAGCGGTTACGGCCCGCCTTGCCCCAGTTGATGTTGGAGTGATCGGAGTTGCCGACCTCGCCGATGGTGGCGCGGTTGCGCACGTCGACGTTGCGGATCTCGCCCGACGGGAGACGAAGCTGGGCGTAAGGCCCGTCCTTCGCCACCAGCTGCACCTTGGCACCGGCGGACCGCGCCATCTTCGCGCCGCCACCGGGGCGGAGCTCGATCGCGTGGATCACGGTGCCGACCGGGATGTTGCGCAGCGGCAGGTTGTTACCCGGCTTGATGTCGGCGCGGGGGCCGTTCTCGACCGTGTCACCCTGCTTGAGCTTCTCCGGCGCGATGATGTAGCGCTTCTCGCCGTCGGCGTAGTGCAGGAGCGCGATACGAGCGGACCGGTTGGGGTCGTACTCGATGTGCGCGACCTTGGCGGGAACGCCGTCCTTGTCGTTCCGGCGGAAGTCGATCAGCCGGTACGCGCGCTTGTGGCCACCGCCCTTGTGGCGGGTGGTGATCTTGCCGCTGGAGTTACGGCCGCCGGACTTGCTCAGCGGACGCAGCAGCGACTTCTCCGGGGTGGACCGAGTGATCTCGGCGAAGTCGGAGACGCTGGAACCGCGACGACCCGGGGTCGTCGGCTTGTACTTGCGGATGCCCATGTGTCAGCTCAGTCCTTTACGCGGTGGGTCCGCCGAAGATCTCGATCGGCTTGCTCTCAGCCGAAAGAGTCACGATGGCGCGCTTGGTGTCCTTGCGCTTGCCGAAGCCGGCGCGAGTCCGCTTACGCTTGCCCTGGCGGTTGGCCGTGTTGACGCTGACCACCTTGACGCCGAACACCTTCTCGACCGCGATCTTGATCTGGGTCTTGTTGGCGTCCGGGCGGACGATGAACGTGTACTTGTGGTCCTCGAGCAGCCCGTAGGACTTCTCGGAGATCACCGGCGCGAGCAAGATGTCGCGGGGATCGGGGATGGCGATCGCACTCACTGCTCGTCACTCCCTTCAACCTCGCTCGACCGAGCCGAAGCCTTCGCGCCCTTGCCCCTGACGGGACCGGCGACGAACACGTCGTAAGCGGCCTTGGTGAACACCACGTCGTCGTTGACCAACACGTCGTAGGTGTTGAGCTGGTCGGGCGTGATGATGTGGACCTCGGCCAGGTTCCGCAGCGAGTTCCAGCTCAGCTCGTCGTCGCGGTGCAGGACCACGAGAACGCGCTTGGCCTGGGTCAGCGCGGCGATGGCGGCCTTGGCGGACTTGGTGGACGGCTTCTCGCCGGTCACCAGTTCGGTGACGACGTGCAGCTGTCCGGCACGGGCCCGGTCGGAGAGGGCGCCACGCAGGGCGGCGGCCTTCATCTTCTTCGGGGTGCGCTGGGTGTAGTCACGCGGCGTGGGGCCGTGGACGACACCACCGCCGACGAACTGCGGCGCACGGGTCGAACCCTGGCGGGCGCGGCCGGTGCCCTTCTGGCGGTACGGCTTCTTGCCACCACCGCGGACTTCACCGCGGGTCTTGGTGTCATGCGTGCCCTGGCGCGCGGCGGCCAGCTGGCCCACCACGACCTGGTGCATGAGGGGCACGTTGGCCTGCACGTCGAAGATCTCCGAGGGGAGCTCGACCGTGCCGTCGGCTTTACCGGCCGGGGTCTTCAGCTCGACGCTGGTCATGTTCAGTTACCACCCTTCGCGGCGCTGCGCACGAACAGCAGGCCGCCCTTGGGACCGGGCACGGCGCCCTTGATCAGCAGCAGGCCGTCCTCGGCACGCACCGCGTGCACGGTCAGGTTCTGCGTGGTGACCCGGTCGTTGCCCATCCGGCCCGCCATGCGCAGGCCCTTGAAGACGCGGCCCGGGGTGGCACAGCCACCGATCGAGCCGGGCTTGCGGTGCACGGCCTGGGCACCGTGGCTCGCGCCCTGGCCCTTGAAGCCGTGACGCTTCATGACACCGGCGTAGCCCTTGCCCTTGCTGGTACCGGTCACGTCGACCTCGATACCGGCCTCGAACACCTCGGCGGTGATCTCCTGGCCGACCTCGTAGGTCTCGGCGTCGGTGGTACGCAGCTCCGCAAGGTAACGACGCGGGGTCACGCTCGCCTTGTCGAAGTGGCCGGTGCGCGGCTTGTTCACCCGGCGCGGGTCGACCGCGCCGAAAGCCAGCTGCACGGCCTTGTAGCCGTCGTTCTCCTGGGTCCGAACCTGGGTGACCACGTTCGGCCCGGCCTGGACGACGGTCACCGGGACGACCCGGTTGTTCTCGTCGAAGACCTGGGTCATGCCGAGCTTGGTGCCCAGGATGCCCTTCACTTGCCTGTCAGACATGAGTCTCTTACTCTCCGCCGCTCGCCAGCCGCTGCTACTGGATGTTGACGTCGACGCTCGCCGGCAGGTCGATGCGCATGAGCGCGTCGACCGTCTTCGGCGTCGGGTCGAGGATGTCGATCAGACGCTTGTGCGTGCGCATCTCGAAGTGCTCGCGCGAGTCCTTGTACTTGTGCGGCGAGCGGATGACGCAGTAAACGTTCTTCTCGGTGGGCAGCGGCACCGGCCCGACAACACGGGCGCCGGTACGCGTGACCGTCTCGACGATCTTGCGTGCCGAGGTGTCGATCGCCTCGTGGTCGTAGGCCTTGAGCCGGATGCGGATCTTCTGTCCCGCCATGGTGGCTGCTCGTTCCTTGTCGTCTCGTGCCGCTTTTGTCTTTTCAAACCTCAGCCTGGCTGAGGTTTTCCCAGTTCAACGGCCCTGTCCCCGGTCCACGCGGTCGGGCGTGTCGTGCCCGACGCACAGACGGATCCCGCGGGATCTTCGTCTTGCCTGGTCTTCCTCAACGTGAGGAGGCATCGAGCCGGCGGAAATGCTTGATCGCCGTCTCAAACGCCCTTGCCCGCTAGCCTCACCCGAAGGAAGTGCTCCGCGGACCGTGGCCGCTCATACCAGGGCGGCCGGAACCTGTCTTCCGAAGAAGTACGAGTTCGGCCGCCCCAGGACGAGCAACCTGAATAGTGTCGCACACGTGATTTGACGCCCCTAACCCGGGGGTGTATTGCCCCCGGGCGGGGCGTCTAAATCACTTGATGATCTTGGTGACCTGGCCGGCGCCGACGGTCCGTCCACCCTCACGGATGGCGAAACGCAGGCCCTCGTCCATGGCGACCGGCTGGATCAGCACGACGCTGATGTCCGTGTTGTCGCCCGGCATGACCATCTCGACACCCTCCTTGAGGGTGACGACGCCGGTCACGTCCGTGGTACGGAAGTAGAACTGCGGGCGGTAGTTGTTGAAGAACGGGGTGTGACGGCCACCCTCGTCCTTCGACAGGATGTAGACCGAGCCCTCGAACTCCGTGTGCGGGGTGGTGGTGCCCGGCTTCACGACGACCTGGCCGCGCTCGACGTCCTCGCGCTTGATGCCGCGGACCAGCAGACCGACGTTGTCGCCGGCCTCACCCTGGTCGAGCAGCTTGCGGAACATCTCGACGCCGGTGACGGTGGTCTTGGTCGACTTCTCCTTGATGCCGACGATCTCGACCTCTTCGTTCACGTTGACGCGGCCACGCTCGATACGGCCGGTCACGACCGTGCCACGGCCGGTGATCGTGAAGACGTCTTCGATCGGCATCAGGAACGGCTTGTCGAGCTCGCGCACCGGGTCCGGCACGTTCTCGTCGACGGCTTCCATCAGCTCGAGAACGCTCTCGCCCCACTTGGCGTCGCCCTCGAGGGCCTTCAGGCCGGAGACCTTGATGACCGGAGCGTCGTCACCCGGGAAGTCCTGGGAGGACAGCAGCTCGCGGACCTCGAGCTCGACGAGCTCCAGGATCTCCTCGTCGTCGACCATGTCGGCCTTGTTCAGCGCGACCACGATGTAGGGCACGCCGACCTGCTTCGCGAGCAGCACGTGCTCACGGGTCTGCGGCATCGGGCCGTCGGTCGCCGCGACCACGAGGATCGCGCCGTCCATCTGCGCCGCACCGGTGATCATGTTCTTGATGTAGTCCGCGTGACCGGGGGCGTCCACGTGGGCGTAGTGACGCTTCTCGGTCTGGTACTCGACGTGCGAGATGTTGATCGTGATACCGCGCTGCTTCTCTTCCGGCGCGTTGTCGATCTGGTCGAACGCCGACGCCGTGTTCAGCTCGGGGTACTTGTCGTGCAGAACCTTGGTGATCGCCGCGGTCAGAGTGGTCTTACCGTGGTCGACGTGACCGATGGTCCCGATGTTGACGTGCGGCTTGGTCCGCTCGAATTTCGCCTTCGCCACTGGAATGTCCTCCTGGACTGTTTTGCTTACTCACCGGCCAACGTGGCTGTCGGACGGGGATTCGTTTCTTGACGGATGCTGCGGACGTTCAGGAGTGTTCCTTATGCCCGCGAGCGGACGGGAACTACTCCCCCGTCGCCTTCGCGATGATTTCCTTCGCGACGTTCGCGGGAACCTCGGCGTAGGAGTCGAACACCATGGAGTAGTTGGCACGTCCCTGCGTACGCGAACGCAGGTCGCCGACGTAACCGAACATCTCCGACAGCGGGACCAGTGCCTTGACGACACGGGTACCGGCGCGCTCCTCCATGGCCTGGATCTGGCCACGGCGGGAGTTGAGGTCGCCGATCACATCGCCCATGTAGTCCTCGGGCGTGGTGACCTCGACGGCCATCAGCGGCTCGAGGATGACCGGACCGGCCTTCTTCGCGGCTTCCTTCATCGCCATGGAACCGGCGATCTTGAAGGCCATTTCCGAAGAGTCGACCTCGTGGTACGCGCCGTCCAACAAGGTGAACTTCAACCCGACGAGCGGGTAGCCGGCCAGCACGCCGTACTGCATGGCGTCCTGCGCGCCCGCGTCGACCGACGGGATGTACTCCCGCGGCACGCGGCCACCGGTGACCTTGTTGTCGAACTCGTAGAGGGCACCGTCGGTGGACTCGAGCGGCTCGAGCTTGACGATGACCTTCGCGAACTGACCGGAACCACCGGTCTGCTTCTTGTGCACGTAGTCGAGCTTCTCGACCGTCTTGCGCACCGTCTCGCGGTAGGCGACCTGCGGCTTACCGATGTTCGCCTCGACCTTGTAGTCGGACTTCATGCGGTTGACCAGCACCTCGAGGTGCAGCTCGCCCATACCGGCGATGATCGTCTGGCCGGTGTCCTCGTCCAGGTTGACCTGGAACGTCGGGTCCTCTTCGGCCAGCTTCTGGATCGCCAGGGACAGCTTCTCCTGGTCGGCCTTGGTCTTCGGCTCGATCGCGACGCGGATGACCGGCGCCGGGAACGTCATCGACTCGAGGACGACCGGGTTCTGCGGGTCGGCGAGGGTGTCACCGGTGGTGGTGTCCTTCAGGCCGATGACCGCGTAGATGTGGCCGGCCTGGGCCTCGTCGACCGGGTTCTCCTTGTTGGAGTGCATCTGGAAGAGCTTCCCGATGCGCTCCTTGCGCTCCTTGGTGGCGTTGATCAGCTGCGCGCCGGAGGAGACCTTGCCCGAGTACACCCGGATGTAGGTCAGCTTGCCGAAGAACGGGTGCGCGGCGATCTTGAACGCCAGAGCGGAGAACGGCTCCTCCGTCGACGGCTTGCGCGACACGACGGTCTCACCGTCGGGCAGCGTGCCCTCGACGGCGGGAACGTCCAGCGGCGACGGCAGGTAGTCGATGACCGCGTCGAGCATGGGCTGGACGCCCTTGTTCTTGAACGCGGAACCGGTGAGCACCGGGTACGCCTCGCGGTTCACGGTGAGCTTCCGGATGCCGGACTTGATCTCGGCCTCGGTGAGCTCCTCGCCCTCGAGGAACTTCTCCATCAGGGAGTCGTCGGTCTCGGCGACGGCCTCGACCAGCTTCTCGCGGTACTCGGCGGCCTTGTCGGCCAGCTCCGCGGGAATGTCCTCGACCGAGTAGTCCTCGCCCTTCTGGACCTCGCCGCGCCAGGTCAGCGCCTTCATGCGGACCAGGTCGATGACGCCTTCGAACTCGTTCTCGGCGCCGATCGGCAGCTGGATGACCAGCGGACGGGCGCCGAGGCGCTCCTCGATGGTGCGGACGGTGAAGTAGAAGTCCGCGCCGAGCTTGTCCATCTTGTTGACGAAGCAGATACGAGGAACCTCGTACTTGTCCGCCTGACGCCAGACCTGCTCGGACTGCGGCTCGACACCTTCCTTGCCGTCGAAGACGGCGACGGCACCATCGAGCACCCGCAGCGAACGCTCCACCTCGACGGTGAAGTCGACGTGACCCGGGGTGTCGATGATGTTGATCTGGTGGTCGGCCCAGAAGGTGGTGGTGGCAGCCGAGGTGATGGTGATACCCCGCTTCTGCTCCTCCTCCATCCAGTCCATCGTCGCGGCGCCGTCGTGCACCTCGCCGATCTTGTAGTTGATCCCGGTGTAGAACAGGATCCGCTCGGTGGTGGTGGTCTTACCGGCGTCGATGTGGGCCATGATGCCGATGTTGCGGACCTTGTTCAGGTCGGTCAGCACTTCACGTGCCACGAGAGTGTTCCCCTGTCTCAAAATTGGGGCCCGGCAAGGCTTTGATCGGCAGCCGGGCGGATATCACCAGCGGTAGTGCGCGAAGGCCTTGTTGGACTCGGCCATCTTGTGCGTGTCCTCACGCCGCTTCACGCTGGCGCCGAGGCCGTTGCTCGCGTCGAGGAGCTCGTTCTGCAGACGCTCGATCATGGTCTTCTCGCGACGGGCCTGCGAGAAGGAGACCAGCCAACGGAGCGCGAGGGTCGTCGAGCGGCCCGGCTTGACCTCGATCGGCACCTGGTAGGTGGCACCACCGACGCGGCGGCTCTTCACCTCGATGGTGGGCTTCACGTTGTCGAGGGCGCGCTTCAGCGTGACGACCGGGTCGGTGCCGGTCTTCTCGCGAGCGCCTTCGAGGGCGCCGTAGACGATGCGCTCGGCCAGGGACCGCTTGCCGTCCTTCAGCACCTTGTTCACCAGCTGGGTGACCAGCGGGGATGCGTAGACGGGGTCAGAGATCAGCGGCCGCTTCGGGGCCGGACCCTTGCGGGGCATTAGCTCTTCTCCTTCTTCGCGCCGTACCGGCTGCGCGCCTGCTTACGGTTCTTGACACCCTGGGTGTCGAGCGAACCGCGGATGATCTTGTAGCGGACACCCGGCAGGTCCTTCACACGACCACCGCGCACGAGCACCATCGAGTGCTCCTGCAGGTTGTGGCCTTCACCGGGAATGTAGGCGGTGACCTCGATGCCGCTGGTCAGCTTCACACGAGCGACCTTGCGAAGCGCCGAGTTCGGCTTCTTGGGGGTTGTGGTGTACACGCGAGTGCACACGCCACGCCGCTGCGGGCTCCCCTTGAGGGCCGCGGTCTTCTGCTTGGCAGCCTTGTCCTGGCGGCCCTTACGGACCAGCTGCTGGATCGTGGGCAATGGACCAGCTTTCTGTTCGCGATCTTGCTACTACGTGTTGTCTCCGGCCCCCGCGGTCGGGCGTGTCGGCCCGCGTCACGGTCTTGCGACCGGTAACTTCCCGTAGGGATTTTCCGTCGGATCCCGCGTGGGCGAAGCCTTCGGACCGGATGCCTGAGCACCCCGTCCGTGCCGCACGGCACACGGGACGGCCCGACGCCTGCCGGGCACGGTCTCCAAAGATACCCGGCCACTTCCTGGCCGACCAAATCGGGGGGTCGATAACTATATCGTGCCGGGCGTCACGCCGCGGCCACCCTGATGGAACGGCGTTTCGGGCCGTTTCATTCCTCGTCGGGCTTGGCGTGATCGGCCCGGCCCGGATGCGGGTCCCGGGAAAGGTCGATCAGCGGATGCACGGGAGCCCCCTCCGGCGCCGCGTGACTCCCCCGCTTGGGTTCCTCGGTGCTTTCCTGCTGCTCGGCGTCCACGACGCCTCCCCTCGTTCGTACTGATACCGCCCTGCTCGGCGGACCACGCTACCTATTCCCCTATCGGGTGAGCCGAATGGATCCAAGAACCACCCCGTCGCGTCGAACCGGTGAATGAGTCACGATGAGACTGGTCACAGCGTCGCTCCAGAGGGACGCACCGCACGTACGGGGAGGCTCCATGTCGGCCGAGTTCGAACAGCTGGTCGCCGAATTCGAGAAGTTCCAATCCAACCTGCAGAACGTCGACGATCGGTTCGCGAACATCGGCGGGATGCAGGACGAGCTCAGCAGGCTCGAGGCGACGGCGTCCTCCCCGGACCGTTCGGTGACCGTGGTGGCGGGTCCCGGCGGCGCGATCATGGACGTCAAGTTCACCGACGACGCCCTTCGCCAGCGTCCGGAAGCGCTTTCGGCCGCCCTGATGTCGACCATCCAGCAGGCCGTGGCCGAATCGGCGCGCAAGCAGGCCGCCATCGTCGAAGAGCACATGGGTGACGACCTCAACATCGTGGACCAGGTGCTGGAGACCCAGGCGGAGCTGTTCGGCACCACCGTCGAGGAGATGCGGGCGCGGATGGACGAGGAGTCGCCGTCGCGGCGGGCCGCGGAGCAGTCCGACGACTACTCCGAGCGTTCCGTCCTCAAGTCCGCCGACGAGCCGCAGCGGCCGCAGGCCCCGCAGCCCCCGGCGTCGAGCGCCTCGGACGGCGACCGCTTCCTGAAGAACCTCTTCGACGACGACCACTGAGCCGGATCGCGTTTAGCGGGCTAAACGCGATCCGCCGGCTCCTGGAACCGCGGGCGACGCTTCGGGGTCCAAGGCGCCGATCACGACGAGCCGCATCGGAAGGTGCGCGAAGGGAGGGACCGCCGATGGCCGGAGGGCATGAGGTGGTGATCAGCGCTCTGCGCACCTACTCGGGCAAGCTCGGGCAGGACGTGCAGATCCCGAACGAGGTCGGACGGCTGGTGCAGCAGTCCGACGTCGGCGACGAATCCTGGGGGGTGGTCGGCCTGTTCGTGAAGCACGAGTACACGGCGACGCTCACCGATCTGCAGGATCTGCTGATCGAGATGTCCGCGGGGCTGACCGCGGCCTCGGAGAAGCTCGGCAACGCCGCCACCGCCTACGAGCGGAACGAAGACGACAACGTCAAGGCGCTCAACGAAATCCTCAAGCTGCTGGAGCAGCCCGCGCAATCGAGGACACCGAAGATGGGGCCGGCCAAGTAGCGAGGGGGACTGATCGTGGCCGATCAGAAGATCACCGGCGAACACACCAAGATCGAGATCAACGACTACAACCCGGACACCATCCGCACGGACAAGATGCTGACCTCGCTGCCGGGACCGCTCGGCAGTGGCTTCAGCACCTTCGACACCGTCAAGAAGGCGACCGCGGACGGGTTCCAGGCGAGCGACATCGGGACCATCGCGGCCAGCGGCGCCGGCTTCGTCAGCTCGTGCATGGGCGTGGCGGATATCGCGAGCGACCCGATCGGCTGGCTGGTCGGCCAGGGGCTCAGCTTCCTGATGAACGTGTGCCAGCCGATCCAGGACGCCATCCACATGGTGAGCGGGGACGGTCCGGCGTTGTCGAACGCGGCCGGCAACTTCAACAACATCGGCGTCTATCTGCAGAACTACAGCAAGAAGTTCGAGGAAGACGCGAAGACGTCGCTGTCCCAGTGGACCGGTGACGCGGCGAACGCGGCGGGCGACAAGCTGGCGAAGTTCGCGCACGGCATCGACGGGATCGCCGCGCAGGCGGGGGACATCGCCCAGCTGCTGCAGATCTCCAGCATGGTGATGACGGTGATCGAGGAGTTCATCAAGGCGATCCTCACCGAGTTCATCACGTGGCTGATCATGATCTGGATCCCGGCGCTGGCCGCGGCCGTCCCGACCTGTGGCGGTTCGACGGCGACGGCGGGCGGGCTGACGGCCACGCGCGCGGTCTCCACGACGTCGAAGGTGCAGAAGTTCCTGAACAAGCTCCGCCAGCTGCTCGACAAGATCAAGCAGTTCCTGGGCAAGCTCAAGGAGTTCTTCGGCAAGTGGAAGGGCAACTACAAGGAACTGATGGCCCACAACAAGTCCACCGCGCAGCTGGCGGCCGGGCCGGGCGCGTCCGCGTGGGGCAAGTTCGCCTCGAAGGACGGCGCCATGGGCGGCAGGCTCGCGGACGGTTTCGGTGAGCGGATGACGTCGGCCACGAAGAAGGCCGGGTTGAACACCGTCGGGCTCGGCAAGGCCACCAATTCGGACGGCAGCTGGAAGACGCCGGAAACGGGCCGCGAGAAGGGTGAGGTCGCGGCGGGTGTCGCCGGCAAGGTCGGCACGTACACGTCGGGCGGGATCAAGGCGGGCCAGTACGGTTCCGTGGGTGACGACGAACAGACGACCGAGGAATCCTCCGACAACCTGGACTTCTGAGCCGTGACCGCGTGGATCATCGCCATCGTTTCGGTGGCGCTGCCGATCGTGCTCGCCACCTGGTGGATCCTCGCCGGGGCGGCGAAGAAACGCGGGCTGGCCACGCTGGCCCGGGAACGGGGCTGGGATTTCTACAGCGGTGCCCGGCTCGGGCACGGCGCCGCGGGCGGGCGGCACGAGCAGCCCGCCCGTGGCCGTGCGCCCGCCCCGTTGCGGCGCGCCGGCGAGTCGATCGACCAGGCGGTGGTGGGCTCGCACCGAGGGAGGCCCTTCGGGGTTTACCGGTATCACCAGCCGGGCGCCGGATTCCGCCAGGACGGCACCCGGGAGTCCGGTTCGCTGCGGACGGTCGTGCACGTCGAGGTGGGCACGGCCATGCCGGACTGCACGCTCTCGATCAGCGGATCCGAAGTGGACTGTTCGAATCCCGCGTTCGTCCTGCGCCCCGAGGTCCGGCAGTGGCTGACGGCGAACGCGGGCCGGTGCCGCGAGTTCCATACGTCCGGGCGGACGGTGGCGGTGGTGCCGAAGGTGCTGCCGAGCGAGAAGCAGCTCCTGCGCACCTTGGACTACCTGGCCGACGTCGCTGACCGGGCCCCTCTCACCACCACCCCGCCGGATCGCGTTTAGCGGGCTAAACGCGATCCGGTACTTCCAGGGACTTCGCGAAGAAGTGATGGGCGAAGGGCTCGTTGTTGAAGGGCTCGACCTCGTCGTAGCCGAGACGCGCGTACAGGGCCCTCGCCTCGACCAGGTCGCGGCGGGTGTCGAGACGGATCACCGAGGCGCCGAGGTCACGGGCGACGTCTTCGGCGGCGGCCACGAGCAGCGCGGCGCCGCCCTTGCCGCGTTCGGGCTTCCGCAGGAAGACGCGGGTGAGTTCGGTGATCTCGGGCGAGGCGACCCGCAGACCGGCGCACCCGGCGAGCACCCCGTCGCGCCACGCGAGCAGGAAGGTGCCGGTCGGTGGGATCAGATCCCGGCTGTGGTGCTCCAGGAGCAAGTCGTCGAGCTCCTCTTCGGTGACCTGGCGCTCGTAGAAGCGGGACGCGATTTCGTCCAGGTACTCGCGCAGCAGCTGGGCGGCGTCCGGGTGATCGACGGGGGTGACTTCGAAGCTCCAGGTCATGGCTACATTCTGCCTACCCCCGCCACCGGTTTTCCCTCCGCCGCCGGATCGCGATTAGGGGGCTAAACGCAGGTCACGAGGGGGCAAGGCGGCCGGCGCAGGTCGCCACCTCGCCGGGGGCGGACTTCTCCGAGGTGACCACGGCGCGGCCGACTGCAACCCGGCATTCGACGACCCCCTCGCCCTGCCCCATCAGCTGGACGGTCGGCGGGGTGCCGGTGTTCTTCCACGTGAGCTCCTTACGCCACGGCAGTGTCACCTGCAACTCCTGGTGCACCAGCCCCAGCCCGTTCGAGTCGTAGACCACGGTCGCGGTCCCCGTCCCGACGAGCTCATAGGCGATCCGCCAGTCGTTCGACACCGGCTGCGGTTGCGCCTGGCTGAGCGTCCGCGTGATCGTGCGATCCGGACCCCGCGACGGCGCGGCCTCCGTCGGCTCGCCGACCACGGCCACAGTCTCGGCCCGCGGCTCTTCACCGCCGTTGAGCAGCACCACACAGGTCGCGAGCGCGGCCACCACGATCCCCGCGATGGCGATGCGCCCGATCAGTTGTCTGTCGGCCATCGGTCCTCCTCACCGAAAGCGGCGGCGCGGCCCGGGAGCCGCGCCGCCGCGGGAAGTCAGGACGGCAGCAGCCGGCCGGGGACGCCGTTGAGCGACTGGATGAGGCCCAGCACCGGGACGCCGAGCGGCGCGAACGTCCAGATGTTGTTGAGGTCGCTCGTGTCGGGCTCGTCGACGACCACGACATCGTTCGGCTCGCCCTGCGCGGCGAGCGCCGGAGCGGCCGAGCCGAGCACGACGAGGCCGGCGAGCGCGGCACCGGTGACCGCGCGCACGAAGGTCTTCTTCATGAGATTCTCCTTTGCTGGTAACGGTTTTACGAAATAGGCGTGATGATCCCGTAGATCGGGGCGAGGACCTCGGTGGGCACGGGGACGGCCGGTCCGAGCAGTCCGCCGAGGTCGACGCCGGGGATCAGCCACAGCGCCGGGCCTCCGCCACCGGTCGGCAGCCCCGGCAGCGGGTCGGCCGAGGCCACCCCGCCGGCGAGTCCGGACAGCGCGCCCGCGATGGCGAGCGGCAGCAGCACACGGGCCGCGATTCGCTTCATTTCTTCTCCCATTCCTTTGGTGAAATCGAACTTCATCGCAGTACCGAGCTGACCGGCACGATCGTTCCGTCGGGGATCCATTGCCCCGCGTAGTTCCGGTCGGCGATCATCCCGACGGCGTGCGGTTCGCCCGGGTACATCGGCATGGCGTTGACCTGTGCCGCCGCGAAGATTTGGACGTCGCCGTTGATCGACCTTCCCTGGTCGCCCAGCCAGCTTCGAAAGCCGCCGAGCGTGGGGCTTTCACCGCCGAAGGCGTTGCCCGCGGCGACCGCGAAACTGACGGCGACCTGCTCACGCGGGTCGAACCTCAGCGGCACCGAGGAGCTCGCGACGGAGTTGACGATCGGCCCGTTCAGCAGCCACGGCGCCAGGTACAGCCCGTACTGATGGGTCGGCTTGAGCCGCTGGGACTCGGCCGCGCGGGTCATCGCCGTGTAGCCGCCGGCCCAGCCGGACACGACGACCAGCGCGGTGTTCGGGCCCGCCTCGGCTTGCACCGGCACTCCGGTTCGCGCGGCGGTCTCGCGGACCAGCTTCGCGGCGGCCGCGCTGCGCGGCGAGGTGTCCTCGACGAGGGTGAGCGCGGAAGGCTTGCGCCCGGCGAGGAATTCGACGAGCTTGACGAGAGAACCGCTGTCCTCACCGGAAAGCGCGTCCGCGGGGCACGAGGTGAGGACTTCGCGGCGATCGGCGATCAGCCCGCCCAGAGCGGCCGAAGCACATTCGGGCGCGTCGGCGTCCTCGATGGCGAAGCCTGGCTCCTCCCCCGCATCGACCTCGATCGTGGTCTTCTCCTCGCCACGGCTGATGATCAGGTCGCTGCGGCCCTTCGGCAGGTCGACCTCGGCCCAGGTGCCTTCGGCGCCCGGACGCACGATGGCCTTGCCGATCAGGCCGCCTTCGATTCCGGCGGAGAGGTCTTCTCCCGCGCTCGCGGGGAAATGGACGAGGTTCTTGCCGGGCCGCTGCGGGCTCACCAGTACGGGGAACCGCTGCTCGCCGAGGGCGGCGTCGGCGAGCAACGCGACACCGGGCGCCGGGAGTTCGGGCGGTTTGGGGATGGCCGCGAGGGCGCTCCAGGCGACAAAACCGACGGCCACGGCGGCCGCGCCGAACCGATAGGCACGCGTGGCTTCGTTGCCTGAGAAGAAGAAGCCCGCGACCACGGTGGCGGCGATCGGCAGCAGGGCGATCACCAGCAACGTGAGTCCGAAGAGCGTGCCGTAGATCCGGCGGTCGAAGCCCAGACCGGAGGTGAACAGCTGGACCGCACCCGCGACGACGAGAAGTCCGCCCAGTGTCAAGGAAAGCGGGCCGAGCCGGAAGTTCGTCTGGCGCCACTGGTCCGCGGGCACCCAGACGGAAAGAACGGTGACGCCGAACCACAAGGCCGTGGCCGCGACGTAGACGGTGTCGATGGCGAATTCGACGCCTGTCCGCCCGAGCGAGGTTTCGAGCACCACCAACGCGGCGAGCGCGAGGGAGGCCCAACGGCCCGCCGACGGACGGCGGAGTAGAAGGGGAATCGCCAGTGCGAGCACGAGATGCACGATCAACGCGACGACGTTGACGTCGGTCGCGAAGGAGGAAACCGCCGCGAGCGCGGCGGAAACCCCGCCGAGGGCGGCGATGACGAGACGCAGGCGGGTGGGCAGTTCACCCACCAATGGGCGCAGAATCCCTGTGCCCGCGAGGAAAGCGGTCGCCAGCAGGAGTCCGAGCCGGAGCAGGACGAGGGCGATGTCGACGCCGGCCGAACCCGAGCTCGCCGGTATGACGTGGTGATCCATGGGGACCTTCTCCGAGCAGATCGGCGGAGCCGTGGGTGGCGGAGTGTGCCCGCCACCCACGACCTTCCGCGCCGAGCAGGGTTACTTGAGATCCGCGTCCGCCACGACGAACAGTTCGGAGTGCGGCTTCGCGTTGCCGAAGGACCCGTGCGGCCAGGTCTTCCGGTTGAAGTTGATCCCGACCTGTCCGGTGAACTCGTCCCGGAAGTTCTGATCGACCGCGATCTTCCCGTCCTCGCCGAGGTTCAGCAGGTTGACCTTGTGGTCACCGTCCAAACCGGACCGTGCGACGAAGTAGTTCGACACCGCGAGGTGCTGCGGCTTGTCGGTTTCGTGGTAGTAGCCATCAGCGCCGAGCACGAAGTTGTCGTACGCGCCCCAGTGCGGGCCGCCACCGGGCGTGCCCGGGTTGATCGGCGCCGCGCCGACGACGGTCGGCAGGTCGCCGCCACCGCCCTGCTGGGACTTCTCCTTCGTGTCGATCCGGCCCTTGATGTTCTCGACCTTGTCGCCGGCGGCGAGCAGCTTCTGGATGTCGAGGATGTACACGCCACCGGTGGTGCCGGGGTCGTCCGGGCCGAGCGCGCCCTTGGATCGTCCGGTGATCGCGCGGTAGAGGTACTTGTCGTCGGGGCTGGTCTGGATCCAGCCGCCGTTCGACCCGCCACCGTTGGAGTCGTTGTTCGGGTGGATCGCCTTGTTGGCCGCGCCGTCGTCGAACACCTGGATCCAGTGCGGCTCCTTGGCGGTGATGTCCGGCGTGTAGAACACCGCGCCGCCCTGCATCGTCTGGGCGAACGCGCCCTTGTGCCCCGGCAGGTTCGTCACCGTGGTCTCCATGACCGCGCGGCTTTCCGCGTGCAGCGGGTCCGCGGGATCGGCCCTCGGGCCGTCCGGCAGGTAGGAGACCGTCTTGAGCTTCGGCTTGTTGCGGTCGGAGATGTCCCACGTGCGGACGGTCGGGCGCCGCAGATACGGCGACGGCTGCTTCACCGGGTCGAGGATGATGTTGCGCGGCTCGGCGTAGTCACTGGTGACCAGCGTGTTGAGATCTTCGCGCGCCTGGATGCCGTGCGGGTTGGCGCAGGTCGGCTTGTCCAGTTGCGGGAGGTTGTCGCACAGCTTCTTGTTGTCGCCCTGCGGCGTGGCCGCCGGTGACTCGGAAAGCACCTGCGCGTTCTGGTCGAAGCGGACGACCTCACCGGGGCTGCCGGCGAAACCGTTGCCCACCACGGTGGAACCGTTGGCGTAGGTGTGCGGGCCGGGAACGACCGGGCCGCCCATGTACGTGCCGTAGGCCGTGCCGTCCTTGAGCACCCAGTACGCGTCCGGCACGGAACCGCCGAGGGTCTGGGTCGGGAGGCTGACGCCCTTGAGCTTCAGCTGCGGCAACGCGGAGACGTCGAAGGCGTACGTCGCGGCGGCGAACAGCGCGCCGGCGTAGATCGTGTCGCCCTTGTGCCACACGTACTGCATGTGGTGCGGCTCGTTCTCGACGAGCGGACCGACGGTGGCGGTGTTGACGACCTTGCCGTAGGTCGGCGAACCCTGTGTCGCGTCGATCACGGTGAGGAAGTCCGGACCGGGCAACGCGTTCTTGATCTTGTTCAACCCGCCGCCGAGCGAACCCGGCAGGTTCTTGACGTCCTTGACCAGGGTGTCGGCGA
The DNA here is from genome assembly GCF_044765885.1 of Amycolatopsis sp. NPDC102389. NCBI lineage: Bacteria > Bacillati > Actinomycetota > Actinomycetes > Pseudonocardiales > Pseudonocardiaceae > Amycolatopsis > Amycolatopsis sp. NPDC102389. The sequence continues at coordinate 264,111 of NZ_JBIWKX010000002.1, read as the reverse complement.
TGTTCTCGTCACCGGCCCAGACCAGCAGCCACTTCTTGCGCTTGCCGTCCGCGCTCCGGGACGCCGCGACGTCCTTGGACACCAGGTGGTTCTGGACCCAGTACTCCTTGCCGTCGGCCGCCTTCTTCGCGTCCTTGACGACCTGGACGTCGGCGTAGGCACTCGTCGTGGAGCCGGTATAGGTCACCGTGCCCGCGGCGAGTGCCGCCGCCAAGGCGCCTATCACCACTTTTCGCCACTTGGGCGAGTTGGATAGCATTCTTTCTCCCTGTTTTCGCTACCGAAGCGCCAGACAATCGGCACACCTCTCCCCCATTTCGCGCAGGCGTCACCGCGCCGATCGAAGGGGAAAGCAATCAACCGCCGGTTCGCACAGGGAACCGTTGCGGCACAGCGGAAAACGTCAGCGCGCGAGGAACGGGCGCATCCGTTTCGGATACGCGAATCCGCCCGCGCCGCGACAGTCCGGAATAGGTCAGGAATCCATACACAGCGCGCTTGCTTGCTGCCGCAAGTCAACGTGCCGGCGCCACACCAAGGCGACTGGGGATTGCATGGGCGAAATACTCGTGTGAAGCCGCCGGGGTGTCAATCCAGTGATCAAAGAATGGGACATGCCACGGCCGGGTGAATTTCCCACCATGCGGATGGACCATTGGGCCGAACGGGTGGCGGTTTTCCGAGCACTGGGAATTAGGCCACTTGGCGGCGCTACCGCAGGTCACAACGGACCAGTAACCCACATCGGACACTCTCAAGGCCGTTATGATTTCGTTACTCAATCCCGGGAACTCTCGTGCCGAGGAGCCTTCAGCGGCGCCGACCTGCGCTCCGCCACCCCGGATCGCGTTTAGGGGGCTAAACGCAGGTCGGCACCGGATCGCCTTTAGCGGGCTAAACGCGATCCGGCCGCGGGGCCGCAGAGGGCCTGGTGCTTGAAGGCCGCCAGGGCGTCGTCGATGGGGTGCGGGGTTCCTTCGGCGTCCGGCTTGCGCCACCGCACGAAGTTCATCGCGGCGGAGAACTGCCGCCCGCTGTCGGCACCGGCCCAGGCCATCGTCAGCGCTCCCCACACCGTGCCGTCGTGCCCCCAGAAGACGCCGTGCCCCGGGATCTCGGTCTTGTACAGGCCGAGCCCGTAGTCGATCAGCCGTCCGTCCTGCGCGATGACCGGGACCAGACGCTGCATCTCCGCCAGCGACGACGGGCTGACGATCTCCCCGTCCAGCAGCTTGCGGTAGAAGAGGTTGAGATCCTCGACGGTCGACACCAGGCCGGCGCCGGTCATCACCCAGGACATGTTGTAGACGCTGTAGTCGCGCGGCGGATCGATCGCGCCGAACAGCGCTTCGTACATCCGCGAGTGCGGTCCCTCGATATGCGGACCGGCGGGAAAACCGGTGTTCGCGAGGCCCGCGGGTTCGATGATGGCGCGGGAGATGTGCTCCTCCACCGGGGCACCGGTCAACTGCTCCAGCAGTTCGCCCAGGAGCAGGTAGTTCGTGTTGGAGTAGATCCCGGGAGTACTGCCCGGCTCGCCGGTGGCGAGCGCGCCGACACCCAGCGCGATCAGCTCGGCCGGGCGGAACTCCCGAAACCGATTGTCGTCGAGGCTCCCGGGGGCGAGCTCCTTGAGCGACGGGAACGCGTACGGCAGGTACTCCGCGAGCCCGCTGGTGTGGTTGAGCAGCATGCGGATCGTGATCGTCCGGCCCCGTTCACCGGGGACCAGCCGCGGCAGGAAGTCACCGATCGGCGCGTCGAGCTCGAGCCGCCCCTCCTCGACCTGCCGCAGAACCGCGGCCGAGACGAAGGTCTTGGTGATACTGCCGACGCGCTGCCGCATCCCGGTCTCGACGGGACGGCCGGTTTCAAGGTCGGCGACTCCGGCGGCGCCACGCCAGAGCCGCTCACCCGCCCGCACCTCGGCGAACACCCCCGGCACCCCCGCCCGCTGGACGTCGTCCAAAGCGGACCGCAGGTTCTTCATGGCCGAGTTCTCTTCTGTCACAAGGGATTCCATATCGACCATCCTTTCGACGGCCGGTCCCGGGATCGCCCGCCATCCGTCGCGCATCCAGGCGGATACCGCACCGATCGTCGGCCGGATCGCGTTTAGGGGGCTAAACGCGATCCGGGAACGGCTCGGAAACGGGAAGGGCCCCCGCCGGATCGGCGAGGGCCCTTCTCGTGGATTTCGCTTCGGTCAGCGGAAGTCGCGGCCGAAGTCGTAGTCGTCCAGCGGCACCGCGGCGCCCGGCGTGGAGCCGAACACGTCCGGGGTGTAGTAACCGTCGTCGTAGGACGGGATCGCGTAAGCGGCGACCCGCGCCTCCTCGGTCGGCTGCACCTGGATGTTGCGGTACTTGTTGATCCCGGTACCGGCCGGGATCAGCTTACCGATGATCACGTTCTCCTTGAGGCCCACGAGCTTGTCCGAACGGCCGTTGATGGCCGCGTCGGTCAGGACACGCGTGGTCTCCTGGAACGAGGCCGCCGACAGCCACGAGTCCGTGGTCAGCGAGGCCTTCGTGATCCCCATCAGCACCGGGCGACCCGAAGCCGGCTCGCCGCCTTCGGCGACCGACGCGCGGTTCTTCGCCTCGAACTTGGTCCGCTCGGGCAGCTCGCCCGGCAGGAAGTCCGTGGCACCGGAGTCGATGATCGTCACGCGGCGCAGCATCTGCCGCACGATGACCTCGATGTGCTTGTCGTGGATCGACACACCCTGCGCCCGGTACACCTTCTGGACCTCGTCCACCAGGTGCATCTGCGCCTCGCGCGGCCCCATGACCCGCAGGACCTCGTGCGGGTCCGGCGTGCCTTCGAGCAGCTGCTGACCGACGTTGACGCGGTCACCGTCGCCCAGCGGGCCGTTCGGGGTGTTCGCGAGCCGCTGACGCTTGGACAGCTTGTCGAAGACGATCTCTTCGCTGCCGTCGTCCGGGATCAGCGTGATCTTCCAGAACCGCTCGCTCTCCTCGATGCGCACACGGCCATCGACGTCGGCGATCGGCGCCTTGCCCTTCGGCACCCGGGCCTCGAACAGCTCCTGGACACGGGGCAGACCGGTCGTGATGTCGTCACCGGCGACACCACCCTGGTGGAACGTACGCATCGTCAGCTGCGTACCCGGCTCACCGATCGACTGGGCCGCGACGATACCCACGGCCTCGCCGACGTCGACGAGCTGACCGGTCGCCATGGACCGGCCGTAGCAGGTGGCGCAGATACCGACGGCCGACTCGCAGGTCAGCACCGAACGCACCTTGACCTTGGAGATCCCGCTCGAGATGAGCTTGTCGATCGCCGGGTCACCGATGTCGTCACCGGCGTTGAGCACGACGTTGCCCTTGGCGTCGACCGCGTCGGTCGCCAGGTTCCGCGCGTACACGCTGGTCTCGACGTGCTGGTCGCGCAGGACCTTGCCGTCGCCGATGTCCTCACCGATCGGCATGTTGATGCCTCGGGTGGTGCCACAGTCGACCTCGCGGACGATGACGTCCTGCGACACGTCCACCAGACGACGGGTCAGGTAACCCGAGTCGGCGGTACGGAGCGCCGTGTCCGCCAGACCCTTACGGGCACCGTGCGTCGCGATGAAGTACTCCGCCACCGACAGGCCTTCACGGAAGTTGGCCTTGATCGGACGCGGGATGTACTCACCCTTCGGGTTCGACACCAGGCCACGCATACCGGCCAGCGACCGGACCTGCGTCATGTTGCCCGCCGCGCCCGACTTCACGATCATCGCGATCGGGTTGTCGTCCGGCAGCGCCGTCTCCATGATCTTGTGGACCTCTTCGGTGGCCTGCGTCCACACCTTGACGAGCTCGTTGTTGCGCTCGGCGTGCGACAGCTGACCACGCTGGTACCGCTTCTCGACCTGGTCGGCCTTGCCTTCGTACTCGTCCAGAATGGCCTTCTTGCCGGTCGGGACGAGGACGTCGGAGATCGCGACCGTGACACCCGAACGGGTCGCCCAGTAGAAACCGGCGTCCTTCAGGCGGTCCAGGGTCTGCGCGACCTGGGTCATCGAGTAGCGCTCGGCGAGGTCGTTCACGATCGCGGCCTGACGCTTCTTCGGCATCGGCTCGTTGATGAACGGGTAGTCCGCCGGGAGCAGCTCGTTGAACAGCACGCGGCCCAGGGTGGTCTCGGCCAGCCAAGCCTTGCCCGGCTCCCAGCCCTTCTCCGCGAGCGCCGCTTCGTCGGCCTTGGCGGGCTGACGGTCGGTGACGCGGATCTTGATCGGGGCGTGCAGGCTCAGCGCCTTGCGGTCGTACGCCATGATCGCTTCGGCGGGCGACGAGTACGCGTTGCCCGCGCCCTCGGCCTTCTCGTTCAACCGGGTCAGGTGGAACAGACCGGTCACCATGTCCAGACGCGGCATGGCGAGCGGACGGCCCGACGCCGGCGAAAGGATGTTGTTCGCCGACAGCATCAGGATGCGGGCCTCGGCCTGCGCCTCCGCGGACAGCGGGAGGTGCACGGCCATCTGGTCACCGTCGAAGTCCGCGTTGAACGCTTCACAGACCAGCGGGTGCAGCTGGATGGCCTTGCCTTCGACCAGCTGCGGCTCGAAGGCCTGGATACCGAGGCGGTGCAGGGTCGGCGCACGGTTCAGCATCACCGGGTGGCCGGTGATGACCTCTTCGAGCACGTCCCACACCTGCGGCCGCGACCGCTCCACCATCCGCTTGGCGGACTTGATGTTCTGCGCGTGGTTCAGGTCGACCAGCCGCTTCATGACGAACGGCTTGAACAGCTCGAGCGCCATGTCCTTCGGCAGACCGCACTGGTGCAGCTTCAGCTGCGGACCGACGATGATGACCGAACGGCCCGAGTAGTCGACACGCTTGCCGAGCAGGTTCTGACGGAACCGGCCCTGCTTGCCCTTGAGCAGGTCGGACAGCGACTTCAGCGGGCGGTTACCGGGACCGGTGACCGGGCGGCCGCGGCGGCCGTTGTCGAACAGCGCGTCGACGGCCTCCTGCAGCATCCGCTTCTCGTTGTTCACGATGATCTCGGGCGCGCCGAGGTCGATCAGCCGCTTCAACCGGTTGTTCCGGTTGATGACCCGGCGGTAGAGGTCGTTCAGGTCGGAGGTGGCGAAGCGGCCACCGTCGAGCTGGACCATCGGGCGCAGGTCCGGCGGGATCACCGGGACGGCGTCGAGCACCATGCCGCGCGGGTCGTTGCCGGTGGCCTGGAAGGCCGCGACGACCTTGAGCCGCTTCAGCGCGCGGAGCTTCTTCTGCCCCTTGCCGTTGCGGATGGTGTCGCGCAGGCTCTCGGCCTCGGCCGCGACGTCGAACTCGGTGGCCAGCTTCTGGATGGCCTCCGCGCCCATGCCGCCGGTGAAGTACTCGCCGTACCGGTCGACGAGCTCGCGGTAGAGCAGCTCGTCGGCGATCAGCTGACGCACGTCGAGCTTGGTGAAGGTCGTCCAGACCTCCTCGAGACGGTCCAGCTCGCGACCGGCGCGGTCACGCAGCTGACGCATCTCGCGCTCGCCGCCTTCCTTGACCTTGCGGCGGACGTCGGACTTGGCGCCCTCCGCCTCCAGCTCGGCCAGGTCGGCTTCCAGCTTCTGCGCCCGTGCCTCGATGTCCGCGTCGCGCTTGGTCTCGAGGTTCTTGCGCTCGACGCCGATCTCGTTCTCGAGGGTCGGCAGGTCGTTGTGCCGCAGCTCGGTGTTCACACCGGTGATCACGTAGGCCGCGAAGTAGATGATCTTCTCGAGGTCCTTCGGCGCCAGGTCGAGCAGGTAGCCGAGGCGAGAGGGAACACCCTTGAAGTACCAGATGTGGGTGACGGGAGCGGCCAGCTCGATGTGGCCCATCCGCTCACGGCGCACCTTGGCGCGGGTGACCTCGACGCCACAGCGCTCGCAGATGATGCCCTTGAAGCGGACCCGCTTGTACTTACCGCAGTAGCACTCCCAGTCCCGGGTCGGGCCGAAGATCTTCTCGCAGAAGAGGCCGTCCTTCTCGGGCTTGAGCGTCCGGTAGTTGATGGTCTCCGGCTTCTTCACCTCGCCGAAGGACCACTGACGAATGTCGTCGGCGGTGGCGAGGCCGATGCGGAGCTCATCGAAGAAGTTGACGTCCAGCACGTCTTTACATCCCCTTGGGGTTGATGCGACTAGAGGAGTTGGCGAGCGGAGGAGGGAGCCCACGGGAGGCAGGCTCCCTCCTCATCGCGGGTCAGTGCACGACGTCGTCCACCGAGGGCGACTCGTTGCGGGACAGGTTGATGCCGAGGTTGGCCGCGGCACGCTCGAGGTCCTCGTCGTCGGAGTCGCGCATCTCGATCGCGGCGCCGTCGCTGGACAGCACCTCGACGTTGAGGCATAGCGACTGGAGCTCCTTCAGGAGCACCTTGAACGACTCGGGGATACCGGGCTCGGGGATGTTCTCCCCCTTGACGATGGCCTCGTAAACCTTGACGCGGCCGACCACGTCGTCCGACTTGATCGTCAGGAGCTCCTGCAGGGTGTATGCGGCGCCGTACGCCTGCATCGCCCAGCACTCCATCTCGCCGAACCGCTGGCCACCGAACTGCGCCTTACCACCCAGCGGCTGCTGCGTGATCATCGAGTACGGACCGGTGGACCGGGCGTGGATCTTGTCGTCGACCAGGTGGTGCAGCTTCAGGATGTACATGTAGCCGACGGAGACCGGGTACGGGTACGGCTCGCCGGAGCGTCCGTCCAGCAGCGTGGCCTTGCCGTTCTGCTTGACCATGCGCTCGCCGTCGCGGTTCGGCTTGGTCGCGCCGAGCAGCCCGGTGAGTTCCTCTTCCTTGGCGCCGTCGAACACCGGGGTCGCGGTGTTCGTGCCGGGGTCGACGTCGTAGAGCTCCTCGTTGAGGTTCTTCGCCCAGTCCGGCTCGCCCTCGATCTTCCATCCCTGCGACGCCAGCCAGCCCAGGTGAAGCTCCAGGACCTGGCCGATGTTCATACGACGCGGGACACCGTGGGTGTTCAGGATGATGTCGACGGGCGTGCCGTCCTCCATGAACGGCATGTCCTCGGCGGGGAGGATCTTGCCGATGACACCCTTGTTCCCGTGGCGGCCGGCGAGCTTGTCGCCCGGCTGGATCTTCCGCTTCTGGGCCACGTAGACGCGGACCAGTTCGTTGACGCCCGGGGGCAGCTCGTCGTCGTCCTCGCGCGAGAACACGCGGATGCCGATGACCTTGCCGGTCTCGCCGTGCGGCACCTTCAGCGAGGTGTCGCGGACCTCACGGGCCTTCTCGCCGAAGATCGCGCGGAGCAGGCGCTCCTCCGGGGTGAGCTCGGTCTCGCCCTTGGGCGTGACCTTGCCGACCAGGATGTCGCCGTCGCGGACCTCGGCACCGATGCGGATGATGCCGCGCTCGTCGAGGTCGGCGAGGACCTCCTCGGAGACGTTCGGGATGTCCCGGGTGATCTCCTCGGCGCCCAGCTTGGTGTCGCGGGCGTCGATCTCGTGCTCCTCGATGTGGATCGACGTGAGCACGTCGTCCTGCACCAGGCGCTCGGAGAGGATGATCGCGTCCTCGTAGTTGTGGCCCTCCCACGGCATGACCGCGACGAGCAGGTTCTTGCCGAGCGCCATCTCACCGTTCTCGGTGGACGGGCCGTCGGCGATGACCTGACCCTGCTCGACCCGGTCGCCCTCGTTGACGATCGGGCGGTGGTTGAAGCAGGTGCCGTGGTTCGAGCGACGGAACTTGTACAGTCCGTAGCTCTTCCGCGTGCCGTCGTCGTGCATGATCGTGATCAGGTCGGCCGAGAGCTCCTCGACCACACCGGCCTGCTCGGCGACGAGCACGTCACCGGCGTCCACCGCGGCACGCAGCTCCACGCCGGTGCCGACCAGCGGGGCCGAGTTGCGCAGCAGCGGAACGGCCTGACGCTGCATGTTCGCGCCCATGAGCGCGCGGTTCGCGTCGTCGTGCTCGAGGAACGGGATCATCGCCGTCGCGACCGAGACCATCTGCCGCGGCGAGACGTCCATGTAGTCCACGTCGAGCGGGTCGATCAGCTCGACCTCGCCGCCCTTCTTACGGACCAGGACGCGATCCTCGACGAAGGTGCCGTCTTCCGAGATCGGCGCGTTGGCCTGCGCCTTCACGAAGCGGTCTTCCTCGTCCGCGGTGAGGTAGTCGACCTGGTCGGTGACGCGGCCCTCGACGACCTTGCGGTACGGGGTCTCGATGAAACCGAACGGGTTGACCCGCGCGTACGAGCAGAGCGAACCGATCAGGCCGATGTTCGGGCCTTCCGGCGTCTCGATCGGGCACATGCGGCCGTAGTGCGACGGGTGGACGTCACGGACCTCCATGCCGGCGCGCTCACGCGACAGACCACCCGGGCCGAGGGCGGACAGACGACGCTTGTGCGTCAGCCCCGACAGCGGGTTGTTCTGGTCCATGAACTGCGACAGCTGCGAAGTACCGAAGAACTCCTTGATCGCCGCCACGACGGGACGGATGTTGATCAGGGTCTGCGGCGTGATCGCCTCGACGTCCTGGGTGGTCATCCGCTCGCGGACGACGCGCTCCATCCGGGACAGACCCACGCGGATCTGGTTCTGGATGAGCTCGCCGACGGTGCGGAGACGACGGTTGCCGAAGTGGTCGATGTCGTCGGTCTCGACCGGGATGACCTGGTCGCCGACGGTCGCCTTGTCCTCGCCCGCGTGCAGGCGGACCAGGTACTCGATCGTCGAGACGATGTCCTCTTCGGTCAGCGTCCCGGTGTCGTACGGCGTGGTCAGGCCGAGCTTCTTGTTCAGCTTGTACCGGCCGACCTTGGCCAGGTCGTAGCGCTTCGGCTTGAAGAACAGGTTCTCCAGCAGCGTCTGCGCGCTCTCCTTGGTGGGCGGTTCGCCCGGGCGCAGCTTGCGGTAGATGTCGAGCAGCGCCTCGTCGGTGCCGGCGGTGTGGTCCTTCTCGAGGGTGGCGAGCAGCGTCTCGGAGAACGAGAAGCGCTCGCGGATCGCCTCGGTGGTCCAGCCGAGCGCCTTCAGCAGCACGGTGACCGGCTGGCGGCGCTTGCGGTCGATGCGGACGCCGACGGTGTCGCGCTTGTCGACGTCGAACTCGAGCCAGGCACCCCGGCTCGGGATGACGCGGACGTTGAAGACGTCCTTGTCGGTGGTCTTGTCGACGCTGGTGTCGAAGTACACACCCGGCGAACGGACCAGCTGGGACACGACGACACGCTCGGTGCCGTTGATGACGAAGGTGCCCTTGTCGGTCATCACCGGGAAGTCGCCCATGAAGACCGTCTGGCTCTTGATCTCGCCGGTGTTGTTGTTCACGAACTCGGCGGTCACGAACAGCGGGGCCGCGTACGTCATGTCCTTGTCCTTGCACTCCTCGACGGAGGCCTTGACCTCGTCGAAGCGCGGGTCGGAGAAGGACAGCGACATGGATCCGGAGAAGTCTTCGATCGGCGAGATCTCGTTGAGGACCTCTTCCAGGCCGCCGACCGGGTTTTCTTCACCTTCTTCGACGCGGCGTTCGAACCACGCCTCGTCGCCGGTGAACCATTCAAAGGACCTGATCTGCACGTCGAGCAGGTTCGGGGTGCTGAGCGGCTCGCGAATCTTTGCGAAGGAGACCCGCTTGGGGGCTCCCGGGATTCCCGTGGACTCCGAGCGAGATACAGCCGAGGTGGTCGCAGCAGTGGCCTGGTTCGCGGGAGAGACTGCCAAGATGCGTCCTTCCGGGGACAATGAGCGGTGAGCAGCCGCGTCAGCAACAGCTGATGCGGTCTGTCAAGGGTGCCGTGTGCCCACTATCCTAACTACCGGCTCCGGGCAGCCTGAAAGAGGGCAGCGCAAAGAAGCAGTCTAGCCCGAACGTCGCGGTCTGTCCAGGGGGCGCTCCTGATGGGGCCCAGCCTGCATCGCAACGTCTTCAGGTATGCCTCTCCTCGGCCTCCCCGGACCGTCCCTCCCGCAAGGGCACCGCCGGTTCTCACCGTTGCCAGTAAGCGTGACCCCACAGGGGCTCTGAGTCAAGATGCCGCGCGGTGGTCCCGCCGGTTGGCGCAGCGTGGAAGTAGCCCCGCGCGGGGCGCTTCACAGGACGATCATCCTGGTTACCGCCCGGTACGCGCAGGTGACGGCGTTGGGGCGCCGACCTGCGTTTAGCGGGCTAATCGCGCTCCGGCCGCCGGGGCTTCCTGGAGTGTCACCGGGTCGGGCCAGGCGACCGGCGGGTGCCCTGGGCGGACTCGTCCCGTGTGGCGGTTGTGGCCGGTGGGTCTTCTGGTGCGGCGCACAGGGAGGGCCTCCCGAATCGCGTTCAGCCCGCTAAACGCGATCCGCCGGACGCTGCCAGACTGGGCCGCGTGTGCGAAATGTGCGAGCAGGACGCCAGTGCCGAGGTGACACCGGCATTGCCCCCGGTCTTCTTGCGGCCGGAGGAGGAGTTGCGGCTCGCCGCGGAGCGAAGTCTGCTCCTCGACGATCTCCGCGGCTACGTCGCCGGGCTGGACGAGCACAGCGAGCCGGGCCGCACGCTGGTCCCTCGGTGGGCGGAGGCCGCGGGGCTGGTCCGGGTCATCAAGGGCAGGCATGTGCCCCTCAAGAAGAACGCGAAGCTCCTCGACGACCCTCTCCGGCTCTGGGAGCGGCTGTATTCGACGATCGGTGAAGCCGGGTTCGGCATCGCCTCCCAGGACGATGCCTTGCCACCGGGCTTCGCGAGACTGTTTCCCCACCTCGTCTCATCGATCTCCCTCACGCTCTACCAGTCGGGTCCGGTCCCGGTGCCGGTCGAGCTTCTCTTCGAGGTCTTGGCTTCGGCCCTCGGTCTCGGGCAGGCGGCTGACGAGCCGACGCGGTACGCGACAGCCGTCACGCTGGATTTGCTGGACCGGCTCGGCGCGATCGAACACAGCACCGCGGACCCGGCCGTGCTCGCGAAGATCGCTGAGATCGCCGGCAAGCCGAATCCCTCCTCGTCCCTCGTCAGCCTCACCCCGATCGCCGTCTGGGCGATCAACAGGGAACTCCGCGAGGCCGGAATGGACGCGCCGGTCATCGGTGAGGCCGCGGAAGAGAGTCTCGGCGAGCTGAGCCCACGCCTCGTCGACGCCGCGCCCGAGATCATCGACGCGGAGCTGAAGGCCTGGGTCCGGCATCGGTCGCCCTCGGAAGCGGCAGCGGAGGCGAGCGGGTTCCTCCGCGCCGCGCGGCTTCCCGAAGAACGACTGTTCGCCCTGATCGCACTCGGGGAAACCGGCGAGATCGGCCTCGAGACCGCTGTGGGAGTCCGAGCCGAAGGCGGCCTGATCGGCGCGGTCGCCGCGATGTGGCTGTCCGAGCAGGGGGCGGTCGGCCCGGAAACGGTCAACCGCGACGAGGTCGTCCTCGGGATGGCCGACCATTTCGCGGCGATGCACGCGCTCGGCGCCTTCGTCCATCAGCTCGCCGACATGGACGGCGGCTTCGACGTCGTGGACCTGCTGACGTCCTCCGACCACCCGGACAGACTCGAACTCCTGAAGGTCGTCGGTGCGGAACACCCGGACCGGAACATGGCCAAGAAGGCGCGAAAGGCGAGCTACAAACTCCGGTCCAGCGGCGTCTGAGCCCCCTGGTCAGCGCGCCGACGCGTGACGATTAGCCCGCTAAACGCAGGTCAGCGGGGGCAGGCGCCGGAAAGCCGTGAAGGCCTCCTTGAGGGACTCTGGGTCCGTTAAGGAGGCCTTCACGGAATAGGGCGCCGTCGCGGACCCGGATCGCGTTTAGCGGGCTAAACGCGCTCCGGGCCGGTCACTTCGAGGGGGCCGGGGAGGCCGGGGGTGCGGCGGGGGCCGAGGAGGCGGTCGGGTTCGGCGGAGCGGCGTAGGTGTTCATCGCCGTGATCTTCCACTTGTCGCCCTGCAGCTCCGCGTTCAAGTGCAGCTGCGCGCTCCCGGCGGTCGTCTTGTTCGTGTCGGCCCGCGTCGAGCTCTGGTCGACGAACACCATCACGTCGGCCCGGTCGCCCTCCAGCCGGATGACGGCGCTGCGGGTGACCTTGCAGGTCACGACCATCTTCTGCTGCGGAGCCAGCCGTTTGACCTCGCCCATCAGCAGGTTGTACTTCGCCCGCACCTCGTCGTTGACCAGCAGGTCACCCGCCGCGGTCTCGGTCTTCGCGATGTTGTTGTAGTCGTACGAGAACAGCGCCTCGGTCGCCTTCGCGACCTGGTCCTTGACCTGCGCGGTCTTCGCGACGTCCAGCAGCGCCGTGTTGTTCGTCGAACTGGACACGTCGTCGGCCTGGATCTTGAACAGCACCGCGGTCGCGGCCAGCAGCAACCCGACGACGACCAGCGCGCCCGCCAGGATCAGCTGCTTGGAGCCCGGCTTCTTCCCGGCCTTCGACGAAGACTCGGCGACCTCGGCTTCGGCCTCTTCGATGTCGTCAGGCTTCTCTTCGGCGACTGCGCGGGCCTTCGCGCGCGGAGTCGGCTTCGCGGCGACCTCGTCTTCGGGTGCTTCGGAAGCTTCAGGAGCCTCGTCAGCAGCGTCCTCAGTGTCCTCATCGGACTCCACGACCTCAGCGGACTCGACAGACTCGGACTCGACAGGCTCAGGCTCAGGCGTGGGCTCAGGAAGCGGAGCGGGCCGCGGCGACGGACGACGGACCGGCGCCGGCTTCGCCACCGGCGTCTCGTCGACCTCAACCCCGGAGACGTCGACCCCGGAGACCTCGACCTCCGAAGCAGAGCCTTCCGGAGAGGCGGGAGACGCACTAGGCCGTCGCAGGCCGGCCACCCGGGGGCGGCGCACCGGCGGAGTGCTGCGAGGGGGCTGGCGACGGGAGGGGGGCACTACGTGGCTCCGTTCTAGGTGACGCTCTTACTGACCGGCCGCGACGAGGGGCACGTTGTCGATCCCGGACAGCTTCCACTCATCGCCGACCCGGGTCATCGAGACCTCCAGGCGCAACGCCTTCGAGCTCGCCTTGTCGCCCTGGGTGACCTGGGTGGAGATGGCGGCGAGGAAGCTCGCCTTGCCCTCGTGGTCGTCGAGCTCCTCGACCGCGATGTCCTGGATGGTGGTCACGACCTTGGTCTTCGCGTCGCCGAGCGCCTTGCGGTAGGTCGGCTCCAGCTGGGCCAGCTGCTGGCTCATCTTGTCGTCGGAGACGGCCTTCTGCTTGGCGAAGAACTCGTCGAGCTTCTCGAAGTCGACCTCGGTGTACGCCTTGATCGCGGTGCCGCCCGCCTTGACCACGTCGTCCCGCGAGCGCGCCAGGTCGGCATTGTCGTCCGACGCGGCCACGGCCCACATGACACCGAAGATCGCCGCGGCGAGGAAGGCGGCCAGCGCGAACGCCGCCGCCCCCAGGACCAGGGTCCGCGATCGAGAAGAACTCATGACACTCCAGGGTAGGTATACGGTCTCGGGCTCAGCCGGGCAGGCCCAGCAGCGTGCCGAGGGTGGGCAGGCTGACCCCGGGGCTCTGCAGGACGCTCGGCATGCCCTGCGCCGCGCGCAGGCTGGCCAGTTCCTCGGCGGAGCGGCCCGCGTTCGCCGCGACGTCGCCTTCCGACGGGATCTGCGGGACCCCGTTGTACGGCACGTTCTGCGAACCGCGCACGTTGATCGGGCTGCCCTTCGGCTCGGCGCAGTACGCGTCGTCCTTCGGCGCGCGAGGCTTCGTGTCGGTGCCCTCGCGGTACTTGTCGAGGCCGAGGTAGCCCTTGGTGCACGAAGGCGGGTTGAACAGGTTGAGCGCGAGGCCCAGGTGCGCGGTGCCGTCGTTGGCGACGCTGTTCGCGCCCGCGGCCAGCATCGGATACGTCACCAGGCCCTGTTCGAGCCCGTCGAGCCGGGTCACCAGCAGGTTCGACGTCGTGAGCAGGTTCGCCGTCAGCGCGCCCAGCCCCGGTCCGGATTCGGCGAGCACCGAGCTGATCTGATTCGCCACCTGCGGGGTGATCCCGATCAGCTTCCGGATGTCGGCGTCGGAGTCCTTCAACGTGCCCGAGAGCTTGTTGAGGTCCGCGCTGAACGACTTCATGGAGCTCGACATGTCGTTCTGCGTTTCGAGGACCTGTCCGCCCTTTTCCAGCAGCTGGATCGTCTGCGGCAGGTACTCCTGCGCGGTCGTGGTGAAGCTCCGCGCGGTGTCGAGCAGCCGCTGCAGGTCCGGGCCGGTGCCGTTGAAGGCGTTGTACGACTCGTCGACGACCTTGCGCAGTGAGTCGGTCGGCACCGACGCCGCGAGGCTGTCGAGGTCGCCGATGAGCTGCTCGGTCGGCACCGGCGTCTTGACCTTGTCCGCCGGGATGACCGAACCCGCGTTCAGGAACGGCCCCTGCTCGCTCTTGGGCTTCAGGTCGACGAACTGTTCACCGACCGCCGACCGGTTCGCGACCACGGCGTCCAGATCGGCGGGCACCCGCGGGGCGTCCGGCGCGATGTTGAGGTCGGCTTCCAGCCCGGTCTTGGTCAGGCGCAGTTCGCCGACCCTGCCGATGTTGAAGCCGCGGTACGTGACCTCGGCGTTGGTGAAGATGCCGCCCGATTGCTTGAGCTGCAGCTTCACCGTGTAGCCCTCGTCGCCGAAGACCTGGCCGAGCCCGGCGAACCGGATCAGCGCGTACACGATGGCGACCACGGAGATGATCGCGAACGCGACCAGCTGGATCTTCGTCCTACGGACCAGCATCAGCCGGCACCTCCCGACAGCACGCCGAAGATACCGGCGGGTCCGGTCTGTTGAGGCTGCCCGCCGCCCCGCGGCGCGCTCGCCTGGCCACCGGCGACACCGCCGACGCTGTCCGGGATCGGCAGCGGCGGATTCGCGCCCGCGCCCTCGGTTCCGCCGGTGAGACCCGGCACCGGGACGACGTCCTTGAGCGGGTTCTCCCGGCTGCGGCCGAGGTTCTTGAGGATCTCGTTCAGGTTCAGGTCGATCTTCGCGAACAGGTTGAAGTAGTCGCCCTTCACGCCGTCGTAGGCGGCGTCACTGAACGGGAAGGTCAACAGGATCTCCAGCGCCTTCGGCAGGTCCGCGCCCGCTTCGCCGAGCTTCTGCAGCGTCGGCTGCAGCGCCTTGAGGTCGGCGACGAGGTCTTCCTTGCTCTTGTTCACCGTGTCGACGGCGACGCCGGACAGGTGGTTGAGCGCGTTCAGCATGGTCACCAGCTGGCCGCGCTGCTGCTCCAGCACACCGAGGCCGGGGCCGAGGTTGTCGACCGCGCCGACCAGCTTGTCCTTCTGGCCGTTCAGCGTGAGCGAGAGCCGGTTCAGCCCGTCGAGCGCCCGCGTGATGTTCGCGGACTGCTTGTCGAGGCTCGTGACCAGCTCGTTGGTGTTGTTCAGCAGCGCCTTGAGTTCCGGCGAGCGGCCGGTGGTGGCGTTGTTGAGTTCCTTGGTGATGGTGTTGAGCTGTTCCACCCCGCCGCCGTTGAGCAGCAGCGAAAGCGCGCCGAGCAGTTCTTCGACCTCGACGCTGCGGTTCGTGCGGGCCAGCGGGATCACCGCGTTGTCGGCGAGCTTGCCCTGTCCGCCGGCGGGTGCGGCCAGCTCGACGTACTTCTCGCCGAGGAGGCTCGACTGCTTGACGTTGGCGAGCGCGTTCGCCGGCAGCTTGACGTCGCCGTTGACGCGGAGGGTGACCTCGGCGTTCCAGCCGTCCGGGGTCAGGCCGATCGCTTCGACGCGGCCGATGGAGACCTCGTTGACCTTCACCCCGGCCTGCGGGGTGAGGTCGAGGACGTCCCGGAACTGCACCTTGACCGTGTACGGGTGGTCGCCGAGTTCGGCGCCGCCGGGCAGCGGGACGTCGTAGATCCCGTTGAACCCGCAGCCGCTCAACGTCAGCGCGGCGACGGTTCCAACAGCAATGAGAGCGAGAGACTTCTTCATCACTTGGCCGCCGTTCCGTAGAGCTGACCGGCGATCGGCAGCGGTAGCGGCGGCAGCTGGCCCGCCTGCGACGACTGGATCACCTGCGCGATCGACGGCAGTGGCACCAGCCCGTCGACCAGTCCGGCGACCCCCTTGCACGCGTCGCCCAGCGCGTCGAGCGCGTCCGGGGTCTGCTTGAGCAGGTTGCACACCATCACCAGCGGCGGCTGGGTGAGCTCGTTGAGGTTGGCGCGCGCGTCGAGCGTGCCCGACGAGGCGTTGTAGGTGTTGACCAGGTTCCCGAGGCCGACCGGGGCGACGTCGAGGATCTCGGCGAGCGCGCCGCGCTGGTCCACGAGCACCTTGGTCACGCTGGCCAGCTTGTCCACATTGGACTTGAGCCGGTCGCGGTTCTTCTCGATGAACGCCTGCACCGCGGTCAGCGTGTCGGACAGCTGCTTCACCGTCGCCGAGAGGTTCTGCCGTTCCCCCGCGAGGAATCCGCTGACGTCGGCGAGCTGCCGCTCGAAGTCGCGGACCTGCTTGTCGCTGTTCACCAGCGTCTGCGAGAAGGAGCCGAGGTTCTCGACGGTCTTGAACAGGTCGTCCTTGTTGCCGGACAACGTGCCCGCGGCCTGGCCGAGTTTCGTGATCGTGTCGTGCAGCGCCTGCCCGTTGCCGTCGAAGTTCTTCGCGGCGGTGTCGAGCAGGTTCGACAGCGAACCGTTCTTGTTGGCGCCGTTGGGCCCGAGCGACTTGCTGACGCGGGAGAGGCTGGCGGCGAGCTCGTCGACTTCCAGGGGGACCTCGGTGCGGTCGAGCCCGATGACGGCGCCGTCGGCGATCCGCGGGCCGCCCTTGTAGGCCGGGGCTAGCTGCACGTAGCGGTCGCTGACCAGCGACGGCGACACGATGATCGCCTTCGCGTCCGCGGGCACCGCCACCGAACGGTCGTATTCGAGTTCGACGCGGACCTGGTTGCCCATCGGCTGGATCTTGGTGATCGTGCCCATGTCCACGCCGAGCATGCGGACGCTGTTGCCTTCGTAGAGGCCGACGGTGCCCGCGAAGTACGCGGTCACGTGGTTGCGGCCCGCGTCCTTGAGCGTCCACCACAGCGCGCCGGCGACGACCAGCGCGAGCACGATCGCGATGGTGAAGCCGCGCGCGAGGCTGGAACCGAGACGGGTACTCATTTCTCGTAGCACCCCTTGTCGTTGATCGGCCCGAACGACGGCAGGACCAGTCCGCAGATGTAGTTGTCGAACCAGCGGCCGTTGCCGATCGTGTTCGTGAACACGCGGATGAACGGCGCGAACCGCGCGATGCCCTGGCCGAGGGCGTCCTGGTTGCGCTGCAGCATCGAGGTCAGCTGGTCGAGCTGGGTGAGCACCGGGTCGAGCTGCGCGTCGTTGTCGTCGACCAGGCCCTTGAGCTGGGTGGCGAGGTTGCGCGAGCCCTCCAGCAGCGCGGAGATCGCTTCCTTGCGCCGGGAGACCTCGCCGAGCAGCTTGTTGCCGTCGGCCAGGAGCTTCTGGAACTCGGCGTCACGGTCGACGAGCGTCTGCGAGACCTGCCGCGTGTTCGCGAGGAGGCTCGACAGCTGCGAGTCACGCTTGGCGATGGTGTCCGAGAGACGGGAAAGGCCGGTCAGCGCGCCCTTCACGTCGGCCGGGGTGTCGGCGAAGGTCTCCGTGATGACGTCGAAGCTCTTCGCGAGCTGCGTCGTGTCGATGTCGTCGACGGTCTGCGAAAGGCCGCGGAAAGCGTCGAGGACGTCGAACGGCGACGCCGTGCGCTCCCGCGGGATGGTCGCGCTCGGGTCGAGCGTGCGCTGCCCCTGCGGGTCGAGCGCCAGGTACTTCTGGCCGAGGACGGTCTTGATCTTGATCGCCGCGCTGGTCTTGTCGCCCAGCCAGGCGTCCTTGACCTTGAACGAGATCCGGACCTTGTCGCCGTCGAGCTTGATCTCGGAGATCTTCCCGACCTTCACCCCGGCGACCCGCACGTCGTTGTCCTCCTGCAGGCCCGAAGCCTCGCTGAAGTCCGCGGTGTAGGTCGTCCCGCCGCCGATGACCGGCAGGTCCTCGGAGTTGAGCGCGGCGATGAAACCGAGCAGCAGCACCGAGATACCGACCAGCGCGATCGGGATCGGATTGCGTTTCTGGAACGACTTCATGCCGTGCACCTCGCCCGGTTCACCGGCAGGAGCGGCAGGTTGATCGGCTCGTTGATCAGCGGAGGCAGGGCGACGGCTCCCGTCATCTCACAGGCGAAGAAGTTGAACCAGGAGCCATAGTCGGCGGTGCGGGTCAGCGCCGTCACCTTCTGCGGCAGGAACTGGATGAAGTGCTCGACGATCGGCTGGCTGTCGTTGAGGTTCTTCGACAGCGTGCCGAGCGCGGCGATGTCCTGCTTGAGCGGCTCGCGGGCCTCGCCGAGCAGACCGGAGGTCGTCTTGGCGAGCGTGCCGAGCGAGTCGATGGCGTCACCGATCGGCTCGCGGTCCGCGGCCAGCCCGGAGACCAGCTGCTGCAACCGCACGATCAGGTCGTTCAGCTGCGGCGTGTGCGCGTTGACCGTGTCGAGCACCGAGTTCAGGTTGTCGATGACCTCGCCGATCACCTTGTCCTTGTCGGAGATCGTGGTGGCCAGCGACGCGGTGTGCTTCAACAGGCTTTCGATCGTGCCGCCCTCGCCCTGCAGGACCTGGATGACCTCGTAGGACAGCTTGTTGATGTCGTCCGGGTTGAGCGCGGTGAACAGCGGCTTGAACCCGTTGAACAGCTGCGTCAGGTCGAGCGCGGGCGTGGTCCGCTCCAGCGGGATGTTCCCACCGGGCTCCAGGTTCTTGCCGGAGGAGTCGGTGCCCTGCCCGAGCGAGACGTAGCGCTGGCCGACCAGGTTCCGGAACTTGATCTGCGCGGTGACCCCGGCGGGCAGCTTGCGGCCGGCGTCCACCTCGAACTCGACCTCCGCCTGGCGCCGGTCGACGATGCGGACGTCCTTGACCTGCCCGACCCGGACGCCGGCGATGCGGACGTCGTCGTTGGGCAGCAACAGGGTCGCGTCGCTGAACCGTGCCTTGTAGGCGTTGGTGCTGGTGGTGTTCACGTTGGCGATGCTGATCCCGAGGATCGTCGTGAACAGCACGGTGACGACGATGAAGGCGCAGAGCTTGATCAGCGGTGCGAGCAATCCCCTCACTGGACGTGCACCTCCGCTCCACGGTAAAGCGGACCGACGAGCAGCGATCCCCAGCCGGGCACGTCGGAGGCGGACATGCCGACCTGCGGAGCGACCAGCTGCGCGAGGAAGTCCGATTCGGACGCGCTGTAGGACGGGCTACCGCCGGGCGCTCCCCCGCCGTTGTAACCGCCGACGTTCGCGAAGCCGTTCGACGGCGAAAGACCGTCGTTCGCCGAGCGTGCCGGCGGTTTGACCGTGCTGCCGTCCTTGATCGGGCCGTCCGGCGGGTATTGCGGGAACGGCTGCGGGAACTGCTTCAGGTCGTAGCAGCGCGGACCGCGTTTGTCCTCGAACCTCGGCTCGTCCTTGCCCGGCAGGTACGGCCCGCGGTTGACGGTGACCTCGATGGTCGCGTGCAGGCCCGGCCGGTCGGTGCCCTTGCCGAGGGCCTTGTCGATCTTCGGCAGGTTGGCCGCCATCTGCCCGATCACGCACGGGTACTCCGGCGCGTACTTCGCCAGCAGCTCCGCCGTCGGGCGGGCCGTGTCGGCGAGCCGGATCAGGTTGTCGGCGTTGTTCTGCAGGAACGTCTGCAGATCGACCGAAGCCTGGGTGACGCTGCCGTACAGGTTCGCCAGGTTCATCTTCTGGTCCACCACGGTGCGGGTGGTGGTGCTCAGGTTGTCCAAGGTCTGCACCAGATCCGGGGCGACGGCGTTGAGGTTGTCCGAGAACTTCGCGAGCTCCTTGAGGTTCTGCTGGAGCTGCGGCTCGTGCGGGTTCAGTTGCCCGACGTAGCTGCCGAGCTGAGCGAGGGTGTCGCCGAGCTGGTCGCCGCGGCCGTTGAGCGCGGTGGAGATCGCCGAAAGCGTGCTCGACAGCTTCTGCGGCTGGACGGCCTGCAAGACCGGCATCAGATGCGCGAAGGCCTGCTCCAGCTCGACAGCGCCGGACGTGCGGTCCTGCGTGATCACGTCACCCTCGGAGATCGTCTTCTCCGACGGCGCGTCCGGGATCTCGAGGGAAACGAAGCGCTCACCGAACAACGTCTTCGGCAGGAATCGCGCCGAAACGTTCTGGGGGATCAGTTTCGCCGACTCCGGATTCAACGCGAGCGTGAGCTCGGCGCCATCCGGGGTCGCGGCGATGTCCTGTACCGAACCGACGATGAGCCCGCGGACCTTCACATCGGACTGCCTCAGCAATTGGTTCCCGATGTTGCCCGACTGGAGTTTCACGCTGACGACGGGCGTGAACGCCTTCTGGTACAGCGCGATGCTCAGGGCGACCCCGCCGATGAGCACGGCGACCAGAAGCAGGCCCAGTAGCCTGCGCCGGACTGTCGCGATCATCCTGCGATCCTCACCGTGACGTCGGTTCCCCAGATCGCGAAACCGATGAAGAAGTTCATGATGGACACCGTGACGATGCTCAGCCGGACCGCTTTACCGACGGCCACGCCGACACCGGCGGGGCCACCGGAGGCCCGGTATCCGAAATAACAATGGGACAGGATGATCAAGACGCTGAACAACAGCACCTTGATGAACGAATACAACACATCCTGTGGTGGTAGGAACAGGTCGAAGTAATGGTCGTAGGTACCCGCTGACTGGTTGTAGATGTAGATAACGACCAACCGGGACGCGAGATACGAGCTCAGCAGGCCGATGACGTACAGCGGGATGACCGCGACGAAACCGGCGATGATCCGCGTGGTCACCAGGTACGGCAGGCTCGGCACGCCCATGACTTCGAGCGCGTCGATCTCTTCCGAGATCCGCATCGCGCCCAGCTGGGCGGTGAACCCGGCGCCGACCGTCGCCGAAAGCGCGAGACCGGCGACCAGCGGGGCGATCTCGCGGGTGTTGAAGAACGCGGTCAGGAAGCCGGTGAAGGCCGAAGTGCCGATCGAGTTCAGCGCCGAATAACCCTGAAGACCGACGAGGACACCGGTGAACAGCGTCAGGCCGACCATCACGCCGACCGTGCCGCCGATGACGGCGAGCGAGCCGGAACCGAAGCTCACCTCGGCCAGCAGCCGCAGAACTTCTTTCATGTAGCGGCGAAGCGTCCTCGGCGTCCACAGCAACGCGCGGCCATAGAACGACATCTGGTCACCGAGGTTGTCCAGAGTCTGTAAAGGACGGTTGGCGACCCGCTTGGCGCCCTGGAGGAAGGTCATGCGTCAGTCCAGCTTTCCGGGCACGATCTGCAGGTAGATCAGCGTGATCACGAAGTTCACCACGAACAGCATGAGGAACGTGATGACGACCGACTGGTTCACCGCGTCCCCGACACCCTTCGGGCCGCCGGACGGGTTCAGTCCCCGGTAGGAGGCGACGACCGCGGCGATGAAGCCGAAGATCAGCGCCTTCAGCTCGCCGACCCAGAGGTCCGGCAGCTGGGCCAGCGCGGAGAAGCTCGCCAGGTACGCGCCCGGCGTCCCGCCTTGGAGGACGACGTTGAAGAAGTAGCCGCCGAGCACGCCGATGACGCTGACCATGCCGTTCAGCAGGAGCGCCACCAGCATCATCGCGAGCACGCGCGGCACGATCAGCCGCTGCACCGCGGAGACGCCGAGCACCTCCATGGCGTCGATCTCTTCACGGATGGTCCGCGCGCCGATGTCCGCGCAGACCGCGCTACCGCCGGCGCCCGCGACCAGCAGCGCCGTGACCAGCGGACTGGCCTGCTGCACGGTGGCGAGCACCGACCCGGCGCCCGTGTAGGACTGGGCGCCGAGCTGGCGGGCGAGCGAACCGAACTGCAGCGAGATGACCGCGCCGAACGGGATCGCGACGAGCGCCGTCGGCAGGATCGTGACGCTCGCGATGAACCAGGCCTGCTGGATGAACTCCCGCAGCTGGAACGGGCGCTGGAAGATGCCACGAACGATGTCGAGGCCGAGAGCGAACAGGTTCCCGGTCTCGCGCAACATGCCGATCCCGGGGATCTTCGCCGATGAAGCGGGAGAGCTCACGCGCCACCTGACCCCGGATCATGCGGCCGCAAACGGTGGTTGCCCGGTCTCCCCGGATGCGGGATGGAGGCGACCTGATCGTCGGGCAGCTGCCCCTGGTGGTGGTTCGGGATCGAGCTTTCGACCGGCGCCGACCGGTGGCCGGCGGCCGCGAGCCGCTGCGGGCGGACGCCGTACCGCTGCTGCTCCTCCGGCGAAAGCGACTCGATGATGCTCTCCTGCGCCTCGGGCGGCAGGCCGTGCAGGATCTGCATGACGCGGTCCTTGCGGCGGACCGCGCCCATCCGGGTCGGCACGCCGGGCGTCGGCTGCATCTGCGGCGGCACCCCGCTGACGTCCTCGACACCACCCGCGTGGTGACCGGCCTCGAACATCGCGCGCTCCGCGGCGAGCTGGGCCGAGTCCTTCTCCTCGCTCATGCCGATGGGGCCGTCCATCTTGCCGTTGAGGAACTGCTTGACGACCGGTTCCTCGCTGGTCAGCAGTACCTCACGCGGGCCGAACATGACCAGTTCCTTGCGGAAGAGCATGCCCAGGTTGTCCGGGACGGTGCGGGCGAGGTTGATGTTGTGCGTGACGATCAGGAACGTCGCGTCGATCTGCGCGTTGACGTCGAGGAAGAGCTGGGAGATGTAGGTGGTGCGGACCGGGTCGAGACCGGAGTCCGGCTCGTCGACCAGGATGATCTGCGGGTCCAGCACCAGGGCGCGGGCGAGACCGGCGCGCTTGCGCATACCGCCGGAGATCTCGCCGGGCAGCTTCTTGTCGGCGCCGTTGAGACCGGTCATCTCGAGCTTCTCGAGCACGATCCGGCGGACCTCGGTCTCCGACTTCTTCGTGTGCTCCCGCAGGGGGAACGCCACGTTGTCGTAGAGGTTCATCGACCCGAACAGCGCGCCGTCCTGGAACAGGACGCCGAAGAGCTTGCGCACCTCGTAGAGCTGGTGTTCGGAGCACGTCACGATGTCGACGCCGTTGATCATGCACCGGCCCTTGTCGGGCTTGAGCAGACCGATCATCGACTTCAAGAAGACGGACTTACCGGTTCCGGACGGACCGAGCATCGCCGAGACCTCGCCCGGAGGCAGGGTCAGCGTGACGTCCCGCCAGATGGCCTGCTTACCGAAGGACTTGGAAAGACCTTCGATGACCACCTCGGCACCCATCGCACCTCCAGGAGCTGTTCCGCGTCGTCGCGCACTGCCTTCCCGTGCCACTGGCCCGAGAGGACGCATGCGTTCGCGCAGCGATACCCGCGTCAACCAGGTGCAACGAGCTGAGTGCGAACAGGTTACTCACCAGTTTTCTTTTCTGGCCAGACCCGCGGGTAACTTTTCGCGCAGCCCGCCGCCTGCCCGTGCACCGCTTGCAGCACCGTAGTGCACGTCACTCCCGCGCGCAGATCCACAACCCCGGCCCGCGCCCAGGTCGGGAGCGCGATTAGCCCGCTAAACGCAGGTCAGCGGCGCCTCCCCCAACCGACCCCCGGGCGCCCGGCCTGATCGCGTTTAGCGGGCTAAACGCGATCCGGCGTCCTGGGCGCGCCCGAATGCTTAGCGTGGCTACGCGTCGCGATTAGGGGGCTAAACGCAGGTCGGGGCGGGGGCTGGAGACAGCGAAGGGGCGGGCATCCGTGGTGGATGCCCGCCCCTTCGACGGTGTTGCGGTAGGCGCTGACGCGCCCGAGATCACTTGATGGCGATCTTGGCGCCCGCGGCCTCGAGCTTCTCCTTGGCGGCCTCGGCGGCCTCCTTGTCGACCTTCTCCAGGAGGGCCTTGGGAGCGGCCTCGACCAGCTCCTTGGCCTCCTTCAGGCCCAGGCCCGAGACGACCTCACGGACGACCTTGATGACCTGGATCTTCTTGTCACCGGCGGACTCGAGGACGACGTCGAACTCGTCCTGCTCCTCGGCGGCCGCGGCCGGGGCGGCACCCGGGGCGGCGGCGACGACGGCAGCCGGGGCGGCCGCGGTCACGTCGAAGGTGGTCTCGAATTCCTTCACGAACTCGGACAGCTCAAGAAGGGTGAGCTCCTTGAAGGCGTCGATCAGCTCGGTGGTGCTCAGCTTCGCCATGGTGGCTTTCCTCTCTGAAACGAACTAAAAGTTCGGGGTGGGGGGGTGTTCAGCTCTCGGCGGGTGCTTCGGCTGCTTCGGTACCGGCGTTGCGCTGCTTGTCCTCCAGCGCGGCAGCCAGGCGAGCGACCTGGGACGCCGGCGCCTGGAACAGCGCGGCGGCCTGGGACAGCTTCGCCTTGAACGCGCCCGCCGCCTTGGCGAGCAGGACCTCACGGCTGTCGAGATCGGCGATCTGGGTGATCTCGTCCACGGACAGCGTCTTGCCGTCCATGTAGCCGCCCTTGATCACAAGCGCGTTGTTGTCCTTCGCGAAGTCGCGAAGCGCCTTCGCGGCGTCAACAGCTTCACCTTCGACGAAGGCGATCGCGGTCGGGCCGACGAACAGGTCCTCGAGACCCTCGATGCCGGCGTCCGTGGCGGCACGCTTGACGAGGGTGTTCTTCGCGACCCGGTACTTGGCATTGGTGCCGAGAGCGCGGCGCAGCTGGGACAGCTGGGACACGGAGAGGCCGGTGTACTGGGTAACGACTGTGGCCGAGCTGCTGCGGAAGCTCTCCGCGATCTCGGCGACGGCCGCCTCCTTGTCGGGCTTCGCCATGGTCGCCTCCTCTCTTGGCTAGTGGTCCACTGGCCTTGAGAGCCCTGAAACGACGAAACGCCCCAGCGCAGACAGGCGCGGGGCGTCAGGGCACACGACGGGATGCGTCGCGGGCGAGCCTCGTTCCTCCTGCGCGGGTCGCCCGCCCTAGCGGGGCCTTCGTTCTCCAGGCCAGATGACCAGGAGAAGACCAGCGGTCTTCGGTAGAACCTTGACAAGAGTACGTGACCCTCTTTCGGCCTCCGCAGGGACCCCTGCCAGATCGCGTTTAGCGGGCTAAACGCGACCGGCGGAGTGCGCGGGAGTCCTCGCGAGGCATCATGGTGACGTGGCGGAGCAGCGTGATGACGGAAAGCCGGGCAACGAGCCCGGCACGGACATCGAGCCCAAGGCGGGAGGTCAGCCCGCGCCCAGGCTGGACGAGGAGCAACTGCGCCAGTTCCAGCAGTTTCAGCAGTTCCAGGACTATCTGAAGTTCACCGAGGCGCAGCAGCAGGGCCTTGTGCCGTCACAGCCCGCACAGCCCGTGACCCAGCACTACGGAGGGCAAGTTCCAGGGCCTCCGGGACCGCCTCCCGGCGAGCTCGTGCACGCGCCTCGGCCGCGCATGCCGCGCTGGCTGCGACGTCTTGGCGGGAAGCTCCTCGCGTGGGTGATCGTGATCCTGCTGATCTGCATCGGCGCCACCATCGCCTACCGGCAGATCTTCCCGAGCGACGCCGGGCAGGACACGGCGACCTTCGTCCAGGGCGGCGGAGGCAAGCACCACACGAACCAGGTGCTTTCGACCAACCCCTGGGAAGCCGTGCGGGCCATCTACGACACGATCGGCAAGCCGTACCCGCCCGCCACCCGCGTCGAGAAGGTCTGCCTGTCGATGAGCGAACAGGCCCAGGCCCAGTTCGCTCGCGACCTCGGCTATCCGGACTGCGCGACCGCCGTCCCGGCCTTGAACGCCAAGGTCACCGACATCACGCCGTACATCTACGCGGTTCGCCCGATGTCGAGCGTGGTCCCGCGGCAGAACCTGACGATCCACTCCTGCTGGTACAACATCCGCGGTGGCCCGGTGCTGGGCAGCTTCACCCTGCAGGAAGTCGAGATGGGCCAGTGGCTGATCACCGGGCACTCGAACTCCCCCGAACCCTGCCCCGCCCCGCCGACCGGCAACTGACCTGGGCGTCTTCAGGTTCAGATCGCGTTTAGCCCGCTAAAGGCGACACGCCCCCAGATCGCGATTAGCCCGCGAAACGCAGGTGCGGGCGCCGGATCGCGATTAGGGGGCTAAACGCAGGTCGCGTCAGAGGTCGTGCGAAGTGAGGAAGCCCGTCAGGGCGGAGCCGAAGGCGGGGTGCATGACGGCGGCCATGTGATCGCCGGGGACGCGGACGAGGCGCGCGCCGGCGATGGCGGCGGCCAGGCGTTCGGGTTCCGCGGCCAGCGGGTCGGTGTCCCCGGCGAGGATCAGGGTCGGCACGGCGATCGCCGTCAGGTCCAGTTTCGGGTTCGCCGTCCCGCGCGCGACGGCCGCCAGCGCGATCCGGTCCGCCCGCAACGCGTCGGCCAGCGCCCGGAAAGGCGCCGAAGACGGCGGAAGCGTCGAAGGGTCCGAAGCGAGCAACGCCTCGCTGATCGCCTCCGGCGTGACGACGCGGGTGTCGACGCCGCCGAAGTCGACGATCCCCGACCCGACCCCGCCGATCGCGAGACACCGGATCCGCGGGTCCGCGGCCACCGCGCCGAGCGCGATCATCGCGCCCATCGAGTAGCCGACCATCGACACCTCGTCGAGGTCCAGCGCGTCGAGCAGCGCCGACACGTCGCGCACCATCGCGTCGTCGCCGTAGCTCGCCTCGTCATGCGGTTTCGCCGACCGGCCGTGGCCGCGCGCGTCCAGGCTGATCACGGTCAGTCCCGCGTCCTGGAGGGTGTCGACGACGCCGGGAGCGATCCAGTTGGCGTTCGTGTCCGCGGCGAAGCCGTGCTGCAGCAGTACCGGGCGTCCACGGCCTTCCCACACGGTGTAGCTCAGCTGAAGCCCGTCGAACGACGCGAAGGTAGGCATGCTCTCCAGCAAACACGAAAAGGGGGCGGCCCCGCCGTAGCGGGACCGCCCCCTTCTCAGTGATGTCTAACTCAGACTCACGCGTCCTCGGAGAGGAGGTTGCGGGTCCGGGCCGGGTCGACCGGGACACCCGGGCCCATCGTCGTGGAGATCGTGACCTTCTTCAGGTAGCGACCCTTCGCCGACGACGGCTTGGCGCGGAGGATCTCGTCCAGCGCGGCCGCGTAGTTCTCCACCAGCTTCTCGGTGTCGAACGAGGCCTTGCCGATGACGAAGTGCAGGTTGGCCTGCTTGTCCACGCGGAAGTTGATCTTACCGCCCTTGATGTCCGCGACGGCCTTCGCGACCGCGGGGGTCACGGTGCCGGTCTTCGGGTTCGGCATCAGGCCACGCGGGCCGAGGATGCGGGCGATACGGCCGACCTTGGCCATCTGGTCCGGCGTCGCGATCGCGGCGTCGAACTCGAGCCAGCCACCCTGGATGCGCTCGATCAGTTCGTCGGTGCCGACCACGTCCGCGCCGGCGGCCTCGGCCTCGGCGGCCTTGTCACCAACGGCGAAAACGATGACGCGGGCGGTCTTACCGGTGCCGTGCGGCAGGTTCACGGTGCCGCGGACCATCTGGTCGGCCTTGCGAGGGTCGACACCGAGGCGCATGGCGACCTCGACGGTGGCGTCCATCTTCGCGGAGGAAGTCTCCTTGGCCAGCTTCGCGGCCTCGAGCGGGGCGTAGAGCCGCTCGCGGTCCACCAGCTCAAGAGCCTTGCGGTAGGCCTTGCTGTGCTTGGGCATTGCTTCTGTCCTTAACTCTTCAACGGATCAGTGTGGTGTTGGAGCCAGCACTGGCTCTCCCACGGTGGTGCTGGGTGGAACTCAGTCGACGACCGTGATGCCCATCGAGCGGGCGGTGCCGGCGATGATCTTCGCGGCCTGGTCGACGTCGTGCGCGTTCAGGTCGGATTCCTTGGTCTTCGCGATGTCGCGGACCTGATCCCAAGTGACCTTGGCGACCTTGGTCTTGTGCGGCTCGCCGGAGCCCTTCTCCACGCCCGCGGCCTTCAGCAGCAGCTTCGCGGCCGGCGGCGTCTTGAGCTTGAAGTCGAACGAACGGTCTTCGTACACGGAGATCTCGACCGGGACGACGTCCCCGCGCTGCGACTCGGTCGCGGCGTTGTAGGCCTTGCAGAACTCCATGATGTTGACGCCGTGCTGACCCAGCGCGGGGCCGACCGGCGGCGCGGGGTTGGCCGCACCCGCCTTGATCTGCAGCTTGATGATCGCCGCAAGCTTCTTCTTCTTGGGTGGCATTTCGTTTGTTCCTTCTTACTGACTTGAGTCCCCCGCACACCTGCCAGTACGCGGGGACTGCCGGCCGTCTGGCGGCCGTCAGATCTTGGAGACCTGGTTGAACGACAGCTCGACCGGGGTCTCCCGGCCGAAGATCGACACCAGGACCTTCAGCTTCTGTCCGTCCACGTTGACCTCGGAGATCGTCGCGGGCAGCGTCGCGAACGGGCCGTCCATGACGGTGACCGACTCGCCGACCTCGAAGTCCACCTCGACCGCGGGGGCACCCAGCTGCGATTCGGCGGAAGCGGCCTCGCCCTTGCCGGGCTTGGCGGGAGCGGCCGTCTCGACCTTGGGCGCGAGGAACTTGAGCACCTCGTCCACGGTCAGCGGCGACGGACGCGACGTGGCACCGACGAACCCGGTGACACCCGGTGTGTTGCGCACCGCGCTCCACGAGGCGTCGTTCAGGTCCATGCGGACCAGGATGTAGCCGGGCAGCACCTTGCGCTGCACCTGCTTGCGCTGGCCGTTCTTGATCTCGGTGACCTCTTCGGTCGGGACCTCGATCTGGAAGATGTAGTCCTCGACGTCCAGCGTCTGGGTCCGGGTCTCGAGGTTGGTCTTCACCTTGTTCTCGTAACCCGCGTACGAGTGCACGACGTACCACTCACCGGGAGCGGCGTTGAGTTCCGCGCGGAGCTTCGCGACCGGGTCGACGTCCTCTTCGGCCTCGGGCTCGGCGGCGCTGTCGTCGGCTGCGCTGTCGTCGGTCTCGACGGACGCCTCTTCGGCCTCCGCGACATCTCCGGCTTCGTCGACCTCGTCGCCTGCGGCGGGCACCTCGACGGAGTCCAGGTGCTCGGACTGCTCGTCGCCGAGTGCCGCGTGCACCTGCTCGTCGGAAAGCTCGGTCAGCTCATGACCGGCTGCTGTGCCGTTGTCGGAGGTCACGTTCCGTCCTCTCAGTTGATCGGTTGCCGTGGCGCAGGGCAGGCGTGCGGTGCCGCTCAGGCGCCGCGACCGGCTGCCTCAGCTGCCGAAGACGGCACCGACGACCTCTTTGAAGGCCAGGTCGAGGCCGCTCACCAGCGCCACCATGAACACCACGAAGACCAGCACCACCGCGGTGTAGGTGACCATCTGCTTGCGGTTCGGCCAGATGACCTTGCGCAGCTCGGCCCAGACCTCACGGATGAAGCGCATGAGCCGGGCGAAGATCGACGCCTGCTTCGGCTTGCGGTCGCGCTTCGGGGTCGCCGTGCCTTTGGCGTCCTTGGACTTCTCGGTCTTGTCCCCGGCCTTCGCCTTGCCGGCGGGGCGGGTCTTGTCGTCCGACTTGGCGTCGGCCTTACCGGACGGGCGCGCGGACGCACGGCGCTCACGCCGGGCAGCGGCGGTCACCGGGCGGGACTGTTCGTCGGGCTTCTGCCCGGCGCCGTCCTGCGCCTTCTCACCGCTGGCGTCGCTGTCGCTCACGACCACTCCTCCGCCTTCACCAGTTCGCTTACGCAGGGGTGACAGGACTTGAACCTGCAACCTGCGGTTTTGGAGACCGCTGCTCTGCCAATTGAGCTACACCCCTTTGGAACCCCGATGCTCTGGAGCTCCGGAGGACGCATTCCATCGTCCCCACCGCCGTGGCGGGGATGACCGTAGTGCGTTCCGAGACCAGAAGTCTACGGCAACCCCCGAACAGCTTCGCAACCGCGCCCCTCAAAGCGGCGCGGAGCAGCCTTCCGCGGGGAAACTCCCCCACGGCCGACCCCATGATCGTGCCACGATGTCGCCATGAGCGCTCCCGCACCCTCGTCTTCACCCGCCGCCCGCGTTTCGGCCCGGATCGGCGGCATCACGCCGTCGGCCACGCTGGCCGTCGACGCGAAGGCACGGGAGCTCAAGGCGCAGGGGCGTCCGGTGATCGGGTTCGGCGCGGGGCAGCCGGACTTCCCGACCCCGGCCAACGTGCTCGAAGCCGCCGAAGCAGCCGTCCGGGACAAGGTCAATCACGGCTACACCGCCGCGGGCGGGCTGCCGGAGCTGCGCGAGGCGATCGCGGCGAAGACCGTCCGCGACTCCGGGTTCGAGGTCGACCCGGGCCGCGTCCTGGTGACCAACGGCGGCAAGCAGGCGGTCTATTCGGCGTTCGCGACGCTGCTCGACCCCGGCGACGAGGTGTTGCTGCCCGCGCCGTACTGGACGACGTACCCGGAGTCGATCGCCCTCGCCGGCGGCGTCGCGGTGCAGGTCACGGCGGACGAGACGACGGGCTATCTGGTCACCGTCGAGCAGCTCGAAGCCGCCAGGACGCCGCGCACGAAGGTGCTGCTGTTCGTGTCGCCGTCGAACCCGACCGGCGCGGTGTACCCGCGCGAGCAGGTCGAGGCGATCGGGCGCTGGGCGCACGAGAACGGGCTCTGGGTGATCACCGACGAGATCTACGAGCACCTGGTCTACGACGGCGCCGAAGCGCCCTCGATGCCGGTCCTGGTCCCGGAACTCGCCGATCGGACGATCGTCCTCAACGGGGTCGCGAAGACGTACTCGATGACCGGCTGGCGGGTGGGCTGGCTCCTCGGTCCGCAGGACGTGGTCAAGGCGGCGACGGCGTACCAGTCCCACTTGTGCGGCAACGTTTCGAACGTCGCGCAGCGAGCGGCGCTGGCGGCGGTGAGCGGACCGCTCGACGCCGTTTTCGCGATGCGCGAAGCGTTCGATTCCCGGCGCAAGAAGGCTCTCTCCCTGCTTTCCGAGATCCCGGGAGTCGAGACTCCGGTGCCACTCGGCGCTTTCTACGTGTATCCGTCGGTGAAAGCCTTGCTGGGCAAGGAGATCCGCGGTGAGCGTCCGGCGGACACGGTGGCGCTGGCGGATCTGATCCTGCGCGAAGCCGAAGTGGCCGTGGTGCCCGGTGAGGCGTTCGGGACCCCCGGATACTTCCGGATTTCCTATGCGCTGGACGAAAACGATCTCGCCGAGGGGATCACCAGGATGGGCCGGCTGCTCGCGGAAGCCCGGTGACCGCGATGCGCCTGGGAATCGCCCTTCCGCAGTACGGCCCCCTCGCGTCGATGGACGCCGTCACCGGTTTCGCCGCGGCGGCCGAAGAACTCGGGTACGAGTCCCTGTGGGTCGGGGATCGGGTGCTGGCCCCGGTCTCGCCGTCGGACTTCTACCCCGGCGGTACACCGGAACGGCCGTACCCGCCCGAATTCGTCACCTTCGCCGATCCGCTGATCCTGCTGACGGTGGCCGCGAGCGTCACGAACAAGGTCCGGCTGGGCACCAGCACCCTCACCGGGACGGTGTATCCGGCCGTCGTGCTCGCCAGGATGCTCACTTCACTGGATCAGGTGAGCGGGGGCCGCCTGGACGTCGGGCTGGGCATCGGCTGGCTTCGCGACGAGTACACCGCGACAGGCACGCCCTGGCAGGGCCGTGGCAGGCAGCTGGAGGAGCTTCTCGACGTCCTCCGGAAGTTCTGGACCGGCGACCCCGTCGAGCACGAAGGCGAACGCTGGCGGATCCCGGCGTCGAAGGTCGGGATGCGACCGGCGCAGCGCCCGCATCCGCCGGTGTTGCTCGGCGGGCTTTCCCCGGCGGCGCTGGACCGCGTCGGACGTCGCGCGGACGGCTGGCTTCCGGCGGGGCTGCCCGCGCCGTATCTGGCGAAGCTCTGGGAGACCGTGGCGACCGCGGCCGAGAAGGCGGGCCGCGACCCCGGCACGCTGCGCCGGGTGCTGCGGATCAACCCGAAGCCGGAAACGGATCTCAAGGACGTGGCGGCGCAACTGGAGGCGGCCGCCGAAACCGGGATCACCGAAGCCTTCGTCGACCCGCACTACCTCGCGCGGGACGTCACGCACGCCCTCGATCTCGCCGCCGAGCTGCGCGATCTGGTCCCCCGCCACTGAAGGCCCTCCCCGGTTCACCCGGGAAGGGCCTTCAGAAGGTCAGGATTCGCCGTCGGCGAGCTGGACGAGCGCGTGGGCCTTCGCGGCGTACTTCCAGTTGCCGAGGTCCCGGATGGTCTTGATCTTGAGCTCGGCGAGGAGTTCGTCGTGTTTCTTGGTCAGGCCCTCGAGAGCGGACGGGGGCGCGTCCAGCAGTTCGCTGATCCCCTTGTCCTCCCACGCCTTGTCGACCAGCTTGTTCAAGTTCAGGCTCACGGTTTTCGCCTTTCCTCGGGGCAGGTACGCGCACCACCCTGAACGTGATCCACGTCTCAGGCAACCGGAGATCACCCGTTCACGCTCAGTTCACCGACGGTCGGACCGATGACAAACGTGACCCGGGTCGCGTACAACGAACGGGTGACGCAGCGGAGAACGGGCGGCGGCTGCCTCTTCCTGGTGATCGTGCTGTCCGTCCTGGGGATCGCTTACCACCTGTGGGAGCGGGGAACGTCGGTGACGCCCGCGGGCGTCACCACTTCGGACGGCACGGGCCGGTACGTGGCGCTGGGCGATTCCTACACGGCTTCGCCGGGCACCGGACGGCCTGTGGGCGCGCCAGCGGGCTGCGATCGCTCGGACAACAACTACCCGAGCCTGCTCGCCGCGAAGCTGCGTCCGGCCGAGTTCGTCGATGTCAGCTGCGGCGGTGCCACGACCGAGCATCTCACCGGCGAGCAGAAGACCCGGGACGGCACGAACGCCCCGCAGCTTGACGCCGTCGATGGCGACACGACACTGGTGACCGTCGGGATCGGCGGCAACGACGTGGGCTTCGTCGGCTTCGCGAGCCAGTGCGCGACGCAGGTGCAGACCGCTTCGCCCTGCAAGACCCAGCTGACCGCGGGCGGACGCGACCAGCTCGCCGAACGGATCACGACCGCGGCGGACCGGCTCGGCGGAATCCTGGACCAGATTCGTGCGAAGGCATCTTCGGCGCGCGTCGTGGTCGTGGGGTACCCGACGGTCCTTCCGGACGACGACGCTGGTTGCTGGCCGGTCCTGCCGGTCGGCGCGGGGGACGTGGCCTACTTCCGCGACTCGCTGAAACGGCTGAACACGGCCCTGCAGGAGACGGCGAAGGCCCACGAAGCGGGCTTCGCCGACATGTCGACCGCGAGCAAGGGGCGGGACATGTGCAGCGCCGCGAACCGGCGATGGGTCGAAGGGCCCGCGCCGTCGGTGCCCGCGGCGCCGCTGCACCCGAACGCCCGGGGTGCGGCCGGGATGGCGGAGGTCATCGAGAAGCTGCTCAAGCTCGCGTAGAGCAAGGGACCTTTGCTCCCACTTACTTAGGCACGCTAAGCGAGTGAGAGCAAAGGTCCCTTGCTCCCGCTTTGAGGTCAGGCGCGGACGACCGCCTGCGCCTTGCCCAGGACGGCCTTGCCCTCGAACTTGGCGGTGATGTCGACGCGGGCGGTGCCGTCGTCGTTGACCACGGCGACCTTCCCGGTGAACTCGATCGTCGCCGCGCCGTCGTTCGGCACGACCACGGGGCGCGTGAAGCGCGCGAAGTAGTCGACGAGGCGGCCGGGGTCGCCGAGCCAGTCGGTGACGAGCCGCGCCCCGAGCGCCATGGTCAGCATCCCGTGCGCGATGACGTCGGGAAGGCCGACCTCCTTGGCGAAGGCCTCGTTCCAGTGGATGGGGTTGAAGTCCAGCGAAGCGCCGGCGTAGCGCACCAGCTGCTCGCGGGTGACGTCGATGGTCAGCGGCGTCAGTTCTTCTCCGGCGGTGAACGTGCTCACGCGCCCTCCCCTCGGACCACGAGCTGGGCGTACGTGGTGGCGATCGGGCCACCGTCGGCGCCGGAGATCTCGGCGCGCAGGTTGATGAAGTCGTTCCCGGCGCGGGTCATGATGTTGTCGATGTACGTGGTGAGCGACAGGACGTCGCCCGCGTGCACCGGCCGCGTGTAGGTGAACCGCTGATCGCCGTGGACCATCCGCGCGTAGTCGAGACCCAGCTCGGGGTCGGTGACGATCGCGTTGATCGAGGCGAGGTTGATGATCGTCAGGAACGTCGGCGGCGCGATGACGTCGGGGTAGCCGGCCGCCTTCGCCGCTTCGGGGTCGCGGTAGAGCGGGTTCGCGTCGCCGAGCGCGTCGGCGAACTCCCGGATCTTCTCGCGACTCACTTCATAGGTACTGGTCGGCGGGTACACCCGCCCGGTGAACGACTGGTCCAAGGCCACCCGAGCAGGCTACCGAACCCGAAAAATACCCGAAGCCGCCCTGGTGACCAGGGCGGCTTCGGGTAAGACAGGTAGAACCGCTAGACGCTCAGCGGGTCTCTTTGTGAGTCCGGTGCGTACCGCAGTTCGGGCAGAACTTCTTCATCTCCAGGCGATCCGGGTTGTTGCGCCGGTTCTTCTTGGTGATGTAGTTGCGGTGCTTGCACTCCTCACACGCGAGCGTGATCTTCGGTCGCACGTCAGTGGCAGCCACAGCATTTCCTTCTCTACTAGGCCTGGGATACCCAGGATTACCGCGTAGCGGTGGCCGGACTTGAACCGGCGACACAGCGATTATGAGCCGCTTGCTCTGCCAGCTGAGCTACACCGCCTTACATAACCTTAACCGCGACACGCTTGCGTGACGCGGTTAAGGTTGCGAGCCCCTTTACGGAATCGAACCGTAGACCTTTTCCTTACCATGGAAACGCTCTACCGACTGAGCTAAAGGGGCCTTGCCCTCTCGCGAGGACTTGGAAAGATTACCAAGCCCTCGAAGGGGGGTCGTCACGGGGGGCGGTTTACCGCAAAACCTCAGGTCAGCAGGGTCAGGACGGTCTCGGAGTGCCGCCCCGGCGAGCGTGCCGTGCGGGCCTGCAGCCACGCCTCCAGGCGGTCCTCCGGCAGCGGCCGCGAGATGAGATAACCCTGCGCCACGTCGCACCCCATCGCCTCGAGCTGATCCCGCGCGACGTCCTCCTCGACGCCCTCCGCCACGACCGTGAGGCCGAGCGAGTGGCCCAGTTCGACGATGGAGCGCACGACGGCGAGGTCGCCGA
Organism: Amycolatopsis sp. NPDC102389; assembly: GCF_044765885.1. Classification (NCBI taxonomy): domain Bacteria; kingdom Bacillati; phylum Actinomycetota; class Actinomycetes; order Pseudonocardiales; family Pseudonocardiaceae; genus Amycolatopsis; species Amycolatopsis sp. NPDC102389. The sequence continues at coordinate 229,090 of NZ_JBIWKX010000002.1, read as the reverse complement.
GGTCGGTGCCCATGCCGAGGACGAAGCTCTTGTCGATCTTGACCTGGTCGACCGGGAGCTGCCGCAGGTACGCCAGCGACGAGTAGCCGGTGCCGAAGTCGTCGACGGCGAGCACGATGCCCAGCGAATGCAGCTCCCGCAGGATCGGCAGTGCCTTCTGCGGGTCGGACATCACGCCGGACTCGGTGAGCTCGAAGGTGAGCAGCTCGGGCGGGATGCCGAAGCGGTCCAGCTCGCGCGCGACCTTCGTCGGGAAGTCCTCGTCGGCCAGGTTCCGCACCGACAGGTTCACCGCGGCGGAGATGCGCAGGCCCTCGTCGAGCCACTTCCGCACGCGCTTCAACGACTCTTCGAGCACGAACGACGTCAGGACGCCGATGAGGCCCGCCGCTTCGATCGCCGGGACGAACTCGTCCGGGCCGAGCCTGCCGAACTCCGGATGCACCCAGCGCACGAGCGCCTCGACGCCCTGGATCTGCCGGTTCGGCAAGGTGATCTTCGGCTGGTAGTGGACGCTCAGCTGGCCTTCTTCGAGCGACTGCCGGAACTGCGTGACCATCTGGAACCGGCGCATGAAGATCTGGCCCATGCTGGCCATGTAGCCGCGGACCTCTTCGCCGCCCTTGGTCGCGCGGACGGCGACGTCGGCGCGCTGCAGGAGCCCGTCGACGTCGACCTGGTCGTCGTCTTCCGCCGACGAGGTGGCGTAGCCGATCATCGCGTTGGCTTCGACGGAGAGCCGGTCCACCGGGTACGGGGCGACGAGTTCCGCGCGGAGCAGTTCCGCGGCGGCCTGGGCGCGTTCCGGCGCGCAGCCGACGAGGAGCGCCGCGAAGGACGCCCCTTCCAGCCTGGCGAGCGGGACGTCGGGGCCGAGCGCGTCACGGATCCGGCGGCCCGCGGCGATGACCATCCGGTCGGCCCACACGTAACCGAGGGCGTCACTGACGGTGGAGAAGACGTCCAGATCGACCCGGAGCACGACCGCGTCGACCTGTTCCCGCAACGGTTCCTTGGCGACCTGGCGGAAGCCCGGCCGGTTGAGGAGGCCGGTCAGCGGGTCGTGGTAGGCGTCGTGGCGCAGGGTCGCGAGCAGGCGCCGGTTGTCCAGCGACGTCGCGAGGTGGCTGGCCATCGTGCCGAGCAGCTGGACGTCGTATTTGCCGAACCCGCGCCAGCGGGACAGCCTGTCGTGCGCTTCGACGACGCCGAGGAGCTGGTTCGCGCTGCGGAGCGGGACGACCAGCGCCTCCTGCGCGCCGCGATCGAGCAGCGCGGAGCGGACGTCGGGGTTGGCTTCGGTGATCCGGAAGTGCCGGACGTGGGCGCCGGGCAGGCGCAGCAACGGATCGTCGGCGGCCGGGTCGACGGGCGGCAGTTCGTCGCCCGCGACGACCATCCGCATGGTGTCCTTCGGTTCCAAGCGAAGCCTCAGCACGACGCGGCCGGCGGCCAGTTGGTCCTTGATGCGTTCGGCGATCGTCGCCCACTCGCGGACGTCCACGCCGCCGACGAGTTCGTCGGCCCGGCCGGCCGGGCGCGCGGCGGCCTGTTGACCGGATCGCGCGACCATCAGGCTGACGTCGGACAGCGCTTCCATGTCGCGCTGCTCGCGGAGCAGATCGGAGTACGCCCAGTACAACGCGGTGAGCCCGAGGAAGACGGCCAGCACGAGCGGCCAGGCCTTCGGCGTCCCGGAAATGACCAAATATCCGGAAAGACCGACCGAAGCGTTGACGAAGCCGACGACGAGGATGCGGCCGGTCAGCCGGATCGCGGTGCTCACCCGCATGCGGCGGCGCAGCACGCGGACGGCGGCGAGCGCGAGCAGCGTGCTGACCAGCGGCGCGGTCAAAGTCCCGGCCAGCGCGGCGATCCAGGTCATGTCGTGGGCGCCGGAGGCCTGTTTCACCAGCCCTGCCACGGCGAACGCGCCGGTGATCTCCAGCAGGAAGGCGCCGGCGTTGTAGAGCACGCGGCCCGCGACCTTGCGGGCCAGCAGTGTCCCGATCCCCGCCGCGAGATGCGCGGCGAGCACGACTTCGAAGGGAGCGACGAAGAATCCGATGACCAGCGGGATCTCGGTGAACGAGATCGTCCACGAGATGCCGCTGCGGACGTCGACGTTGATGCCGAGCTGTTCGGCGAGCAGGAACGCGAGCGCGAGGATCGGCCCGATCCACAGCAGATCGTCCGAGGCCTCGAAGTCCAGCCAGAGGCTGACCGCGGCCGCGGCGGCGATGCCCATGGTGAGGACCGCGAAGGTGTAGACGCGGAACCGTCGCTCGTCGGTACGAGCCTCCGTAACGGCGCCTCCCTTGCCCGTCGCCGCCTGTGCGGCGCTCCCGGGCCTGCCGTTCGTGTCCGGCATCCGACCTTCCTTCCCGGCTGCCCAACCGGTCTTGTCCTACCGCGACCTCGGGGACGAGGGCAATACAGTACCCCGGAGGGCGTACCCGAGTCCCATTCGAGACAGTATGAGATCACCCCAGGGTTAACAATGGGCGCGTCGCGCTGACCTGCGTGGACCAAGGGGTGAAATGGGAGCGTTATTCGCGTTCCCTCCGACTACCGGAAGTCACCTGGCGCCACGCTCCGGCCAATCTCGTGAAGTTCCCGGCGGACCCGTGAGTAGGGTCTTGAATAGGCCTATGAATAGCCACGCCATCGCCGCCGGGCATGCCGAGCGGCTGGCCACCGTGGACGCCCTGCTCCCTGAAATGCCTGCACTGGAGCCTGCCGAGGACTCCGTGTCACTCTCCGCGACGGCAGGCGACTCGGCCGCCGCCGGATTGTCGGTACGGACCGAGGCGGGTCCCGATTCTGTTGACTCTCCGTGGCGGGCGCTCGTCGAACATCGCCTCGAAGCCCGCCTCACCGGACCCCACCCGGAAGCCGCCCTCGACGCATTACTCACCCGATGGGATGAACATCTGAAGACCGTGGCCCCACCTGGGGATGTCGAGACGGCGGCGACCGTGGTGCGGCCCAGCCGGGACTCCCCCGGCTCGACCGAATTGCTCCGTCGCGGCTTCGCGCCGGTGCTGGTGATCGCCGTCCGCCCGGCCGACCGGCTCGCCGCGACCGGACCGCCCGCCACTCCCGGCGTGCACATCCGGCCTGCCGAAGCGGATGATCTCGAAACCGCCGTCGGACTCGAACTCGAATTGCAGCGTTATGACGCGCAGTTCGGTTCTGTCACTTTGCGCGAGGGCGCCGAGGAAACGATCACAAAGGACCTGTCGAAACAGTTGGGCCGGGAAAATCCGACGTTGTGGATCGCCGAGCTGTACGGACGTCCGCTGGGCATGGTGCGGGTGCAGTTCCCCGGCGAGACGGCGTGGATCCGCGGGCGGGTCGCGGCCGAGAAGGTCGGCTATCTGTCGTCGCTGGCGGTGGCGGAACAGGCGCGTTCGAGCGGCGTCGGGACGGCGCTCGCCGCGCACGCGCACCAGGTCTTCGACGAATGCGGCACCGAAGTCGTGCTGCTGCACCACGCGCTGGCCAACCCGCGCTCGACGCCGTTCTGGTACGCGCAGGGCTATCGGCCGCTCTGGACGTACTGGCAGCGGCGGCCCGCGGTGCCTTGATCCGGATAGGCTCGTTTTCGTGAAGAGGGACGATGACGCGGCCCCGGTGGCGCCGACCGGGGTCGACACCGAAAAGCCGTCCGCGGCGAGGATCTACGACTGGTTCCTCGGCGGGACCCACAACTGGGCGGTCGACCGCGAGTTCGCCCGCGCGCTGGAAAAGCAGTGGCGCTGGGTCAAACCGGGCGCGCGGCACAACCGCGAGTTCATGAACCGCGTCGTGCGCGCGGCGCTGAACGCCGGGATCCGGCAGTTCATCGATCTGGGCTCCGGTGTCCCGACCGCCGGGAACGTGCACGAGATCGTCCAGGAGGAACTGGAGCCCGGCGACGCGGCGAAGGTCGTGTACGTCGACTACGAGCCGGTGGCGGTGGCGCACGCGGAGCTGATCCTCGAACGACACGAGGCGACCGATTGGGCCGGGATCGTCCATGCGGACATGCGGCGGCCGAAGGACGTCCTGCGGCATCCGGAGACGCTGCGGCTGATCGATTTCGACCGGCCGGTGTGCCTGATGATGATGGCCGTCCTGCATTTCGCCGGGCCGCACGACGATCCGCCCGCGCTGGTCGCGACGTACCGGAACGCGCTCGCGCCGGGCAGTTGGCTGGGGCTGTCGCATATGAGCTTCGGCGGCCAGACGGGCAAGGAAGCCGACGGGCTCCACTGGATGGTCGAGCAGTACCGGAAGACGAGCAATCCGGTGTGGATGCGGGACCGCGAAGAGATCGAGCCGCTCTTCGGGGACTGGCCGCTGCTGGAACCCGGCGTCGTCCACCTGCCCGACTGGCGGCCCGTGCGTGAGCTGCGACGGGACGAGGAAGGCGCCCGGCCGTTCGCCTGGTGTGGCGTCTCGGTCCACCCCTGACATCCGACCTCTCGCCTGGACGCGTCGCGTTTAGCGGGCTAAACGCGACGCGTTGGGCGCAGAGGTCGGAGGGGCTGGTGATCGCTGACGGCGAACGCGGAAAGGAAACAAACGGGTCGATCGGAGAGTTGAGCTAGGCAGACTCAACTAACCGAGGAGTGCACAGATGACCGACAACCGCCTCCTGCCCGTCCTCCCGCTCGATGACGACGTCGTGCTGCCGGGCATGATCGTCCCGCTCGACCTCGCCGACACGGAGACGCGCGCCGCGGTGGAGTCCGCCCAGGCCAACACGCCTGCCCAGGCTTCCTTCCCGGGGATCCGGTCCAGCGCCGCCACCAAGGCCGAAGTGCTGATCGTCCCCCGCGTCCACGGCGAGTACGCCGAACTCGGCACCATCGCGACCGTCGAGCGCATCGGGCGCGTGCCCGGTGGCAAGACGGCGGTGTTGCTGCGTGGCACCCGCCGCGCCGTCGTCGGCCGTATCGCCGACGGTCCCGGCGCCGCCCGCTGGGTCCACGCCGAGGTCGCGACCGAGACCACCGACGACAACTCCGCGAAGCTCGCCTCCGAGTACAAGAGCGTCGTCCTCGCGATCCTCCAGCAGCGTGGCGGCTGGCAGATGATCGACGCGGTCCAGGAGGTCGAGGATCCGTCCGCGCTCGCCGACCTCGCGGGCAACTCGTCGTATCTGAACACCGAGCAGAAGCTCGAACTGCTCACCGCGCTCGCTGTTTCGGCACGGCTCGAAAAGGCCCTCGAATGGAGCCGCGAGCAGCTGGCCGAACTCGAGGTCACCGACACCATCCGCAAGGACGTCCAGGAGGGCATGGAGAAGCAGCAGAAGGAGTTCCTGCTGCGCCGCCAGCTCGAAGCGATCCGCAAGGAGCTGGGCGAACTCGACGGCACGGCCAACGACGACGACTACCGCGCCCGCGTCGAGGCCGCCGAGCTGCCGGACGCGGTCAAGAAGGCCGCACTGTCCGAAGTGGACAAACTGGAGCGCACCTCCGACCAGTCCCCCGAGGGCGGCTGGATCCGCACGTGGCTGGACACCGTCCTCGAACTGCCGTGGAACGAGCGCACCACCGACGTCCACGACATCGCCGCCGCGCGCGACATCCTCGACGCCGACCACGCCGGTCTCGACGACGTGAAGGAACGCATCATCGAGTACCTGGCCGTGCGCAAACGTCGCGCGGAGTCGGGGCTCGGCCCGGTCGGCGGACGCCGTTCGGGCGCCGTGCTCGCGCTCGCCGGCCCTCCCGGGGTCGGCAAGACGTCGCTCGGCGAGTCCGTGGCGAAGGCGATGGGCCGCAAGTTCGTCCGCGTCGCGCTCGGCGGCATCCGTGACGAGGCCGAGATCCGCGGTCACCGCCGCACCTACGTCGGCGCGCTGCCCGGCCGGATCGTCCGCGCCATCAAGGAAGCTGGCTCGATGAACCCGGTCGTGCTGCTCGACGAGATCGACAAGGTCGGCGCCGACTACCGCGGCGACCCGACGGCCGCACTGCTGGAGGTGCTGGACCCGGAGCAGAACCACACGTTCCGCGACCACTATCTCGAGGTCGAGCTGGACCTGTCCGACGTCGTGTTCCTGGCGACGGCGAACGCGCTCGAGACGATCCCCGGCCCGCTGCTGGACCGGATGGAGCTGGTCACCCTCGACGGCTACACCGAGCACGAGAAGGTCACCATCGCCCGCGACCACCTGCTCCCCCGCGAGCTGGAGCGCGCCGGTCTCGGCAAGGACGACGTCACGCTGACCGACGGCGCGTTCAGCCGCATCGCCGCCGAATACACGCGGGAGGCCGGGGTGCGCAACGCGAACCGGACCATCGCGAAGGTGCTGCGGAAGGTGGCGACGAAGGTCGCGCTGGACGAAGTCGAGCTGCCGTTGACCATCGACGCCGACGGGCTGGAGACCTACCTCGGCCGCCCGCGGCACCTGCCGGAGTCCTCGCTGCCCGCGTCGACACAGCGCACGTCGACCCCGGGTGTGGCGACCGGGCTGGCGGTGACCGGCGCCGGCGGTGACGTCCTCTACATCGAGGCGTCGCTGGCGGATCCGGAATCCGGGTCGACCGGGCTGCAGCTGACCGGTCAGCTGGGCGAAGTGATGAAGGAATCGGTGCAGATCGCGTTGTCGTACCTGCGCTCGCACGGCGCCGAACTGGAACTCCCGGTCGGTGATCTGAAGGACCGCGGCATCCACGTGCACGTTCCCGCGGGCGCGGTGCCCAAGGACGGGCCGAGTGCCGGTATCACGATGACGACCGCGCTGGCGTCCCTGCTTTCGGGCCGGGTCGTGAAGTCGGACGTCGCGATGACCGGTGAGGTGTCGCTGACCGGACGGGTGCTGCCGATCGGCGGGGTCAAGCAGAAGCTGCTGGCCGCGCACCGGGCGGGGATGAAGACGGTGATCATCCCTCAGCGCAACGAACCCGATCTGGACGACGTCCCGGCCGAAGTGCTGGCACAGCTGGACGTCCACGCCGTGGCCAACGTCCGCGACGTGCTGGACATCGCGCTGGCCCCGGCGACGGCTCCGGTCGCCCAAGCGGCGTAACGGCGCGAGGCCGACAGCCCCGGATCCCGCAAGGGTCCGGGGCTGTCGGCTTTCGAGATCCGGACGAACCCGGACATTGCTTCGCCTTAAACTCCCTATCACGTTTTGATAACGTGTATTGCGTGCCACCCAGCCGGGGTGCGTGATCCTTGGGAGGGCAAGGTCATGAGTCAAGGAATTCTTTCCCCGTTGCGGCCGAGGCGCAGGTGCGTTTCGGCCGGTCAGATCGTCTGTCTGAGCATTCTCACCGGATTCACCGCGGCGCTGACCTTCGCCGGCACCAGTGCCTCGATCGCCGCGGGGATCGCCATCGCCTTGTTCGGCACCGTTCTCCGCCACCCCGTGCCCGCCAGGGCACCCCGATGAACACCGAACCGGAGTACATGGCGCGGCTGCGCGAACTCCGCGACCGAAGCGGCCTCAGCATCCGCGCGCTGGCCACCGCGACCGGTTGGTCACGCAGCACCTTGGCCGACATGTTGGCCCGGAACACCTTGCCCGGCAACGAAAACCAGATGAGAGTCCTGTTGCGCACCCTCCTCCGCGCGGTCCCGGACGAACCCGGGATCGACGAGTATCTCGCCGAGTGGCGTCACCTGATCGGACGTCGTCACCACCGCAATGGCGGATGCGCGCCGCTCGACCGGATACTCGTCGCCCTGGAAATCGCCGCGCAACGCGGCGGCGTCGAAGCACCGGGCCTTCGCAAAGCGAAGGAAATAGTGCTGAGCGAAGGTTCCCTACGAAAGTTCTCTCCGCGCGGTGAATACGCCGCGAATTCACCTGGAAGTCCCGTTCCGCCCGTACTCTCCGACCCGCTCCATCCCGCACCACCACAACAGCGGATGTCTCGGAGGCACGAGTGAAGCGACGGAATTTCCTGCGCGCGGCCGTGGTCGGCGCCGGTGTCACGGCGTTCGGAAACAGGCTCTCGGGGGCGGCTCTCGCCGCGCCCGCCCAGAACGGACCCAGCCCGTACGGCGCGCTCCAGGCGGCCGACGCGAACGGGATCCAGCTGCCGGCGGGATTCACCAGCCGCGTCATCGCGAGGTCCGGCCAGAAGGTCGCGAGCACCGGGTACACCTGGCACAGCGCCCCGGACGGCGGCGCGGTGTTCGCCGACGGCAGCGGCTGGATCTACGTGTCGAATTCGGAGATCAACCCGGGCGGCGGCGCGAGCGCGGTCAAATTCGACGCGAGCGGGAACATCACCGGCGCCCACCGCGTGCTGGCGAACACGCGCCAGAACTGCGCGGGCGGCAAGACTCCTTGGAACACCTGGCTTTCCTGTGAGGAGATCGACCTCGGATTCGTCTACGAGTGTCAGCCGAACGGTCCCGCCTCGGCCGCCGTCCAGCGGCCCGCGATGGGGAAGTTCAAGCACGAGGCCGCGGCGGCCGACCCGGTGCGCAAGGTCGTCTACCTGACCGAGGACACCACGGACGGCTGTTTCTACCGCTTCGTCCCGACGACCTGGGGCGACCTCTCCGCCGGGACGCTTCAGGTGCTGAAGGCGGGCACGGCGACTTCGGGCAGCTTCACCTGGGCGAACGTGCCCGACCCCGACGGCTCCCCCACCGCCACCCGCAACCAGGTGTCCGGAGCCAAGCGGTTCAACGGCGGCGAAGGGTTGCACTACGCCAACGACACCGCGTGGTTCACCACCAAGGGCGACAACCGTGTCTGGCAGCTCAACCTGACGAACAGCACCTACGAACTGGCCTACGACGACTCGCTGGTCAGCCCCGGCTCGGCGCCGCTGACCGGCGTCGACAACGTCACCGGGACCTCGTCGGGTGACCTGTACGTCGCCGAAGACGGCGGCAACATGGAGATCTGCATCATCACGCCCAACGACATCGTGGCGCCCTTCCTGCGGATCAACGGCCAGAGCTCGTCGGAGATCTGCGGCCCCGCGTTCACCCCCGCCGGGAACCGGCTGTACTTCTCTTCGCAACGCGGCACCTCCGGTTCGTCCTCCGGCGGGATCACCTACGAGGTGACCGGCCCCTTCCGTTCCTGAGTCCCTCGTGCGGGACGCCCGGCCGGGCGTCCCGCACCGGCTCAGGCATTCGTGCGGTTCTTCTCGCGGAGACGGCTCACCACGAACAGGGTCAGTGCGACCGCGACGGCGGCGATCACGAAGTACTGGAAGAACCCGGCGTACTCCTCGACCAGATGCCAGCTCTCCCCGAGGGCATAGCCCGCCAGCACGAACACCGTGTTCCAGATCAGGCTGCCCAGCGTGGTCAAGGCCAGGAACCGCCAGAACGGCATGCGTTCGATTCCGGCGGGCAAGGAGATGAGGCTGCGGAAGATCGGCACCATCCTGCCGAAGAACACCGCCTTGGTGCCGTGTTTCTGGAACCAGGCCTCGGTCTTGTCGAAATCGGAGGCCTTGACCAACGGGATCATCGCCATCCAGCGGCGTGTGCGGTCTCGGCCCAGCAGCTGGCCGAGGTAGTACACGATGATCGCGCCCGCGACCGAGCCGAACGTCGTCCACACCAGTGCCTCCACCAGGGTGAACGTGCCCTGGCTGGCGGAGAACCCGGCGAGTGGGAGCACCAGTTCGCTGGGGATCGGCGGGAACAGGTTGTCCAGGCCCACGATGATCGCGGCCCCCGGACCGCCCAGCGCGTCCATCAGCGACACCGCCCAGCCGGCGAGTCCCCCCATCGGTTCACTGGCGGTTTGGGCGAGGAGGAGGTTCATGGCGGCCTTTCGTGGTCGTCTCGGATATCAACGAACGTACGAATCGACCGGGTTCCGCACCCTGCGGTTAAGCGGCACAGATCACTGAGGAAAACCGCAATACCGATCTCCGGCTACCCCGCTAACCTGGCGTGATGCCTGTTCCGGCAGCGATGCGCCGCTATCTGCGCAAGGTGCTCCGTGGCACGCTGGGCCTGGCGATCGGCGCCACGACAGCGGTCGCGGAGTTCTTCTACGTGCTCTTCGGCGGCATCGCGCTCGCGGTCCCCGCGTTCCGGCGGACCGTGTTCTCCGGCGCCCGCACACTGTCCGAAATGGAGCGACAGCGGCTGGAGAAGTACTTCGGCGCCGAGAACGCGACGGACTACACCGCGCGCCGCGCGATGGCCTACCTGGTCCCGCGTTGCGCCATCGGGCTGCTCACCGCCGGGATCTTCGGCATGATCCTGCTGGGCGCCGGATCCGGCGTGATCATCGGATTTCAGCTCCTCGACGGCAGGTCGCCCGGCGGTGAGGCACCGGCCGACTGGTACGACCCGGTCACCACCGCGCTCTTCGGCGCGCTGCTCGTTTTCCTTTCCCTGCAAGGGCTCATCGGGGCAGCGACGCTGGACCACAAGCTGGCGATGCGCTTTTTCGGCCCCAGCAAGAAGGAACAGCTGCGCCGCCGGGTCTCCGAACTCGCGACCAGCCGGGCGGAGGTGGTCGAGGCGGTCAACGGTGAGCGCCGCCGGATCGAACGGGACCTGCACGACGGCGTCCAGCAGCGGCTCGTCGCGCTGGGGATGCTGCTCGGCCGGGCGCGCCGCGCCGGTGATCCGGATCATGCGTCGGAGCTGCTCCGGCAGGCGCACGAGGAATCGCAGCGCGCCCTCGAAGACCTCCGCGAGGTCTCGTGGCGGGTGTATCCGATCGCACTGGACTCGGACGGGCTGCACCCCGCGCTGGAGGCGCTCGCGGAACGCTCCGGAGTCCCGGTCCACCTGCGGGTCGACCTGCCGGAACGGCCACCGGCGGCCATCGAGACGGTCGTCTACTTCGTCGCTTCCGAGGCGGTCACCAATACGATCAAGCACGCCGCGGCGACGCGGATCGACATCGAGGCCGAACGGGACGGGGACAGCGTGCGGGTGCGGATCACCGATGACGGCACGGGCGGGGCGCGGGAGTCGGGCGGCGGGCTTTCCGGCCTCGCGATGCGCGTCGCGGCGGCGGACGGGCGGTTCAGCGTGGACAGTCCGCCCGGCGGTCCGACAGTGGTGACCGCGGTGTTGCCGTGCGAGTGATCCTCGCCGAGGACTCGACCCTGCTGCGCGAGGGACTGGTCCGGCTGCTGGTCGAAGAGGGGCACGAGGTCGTGGCGTCGGTCGGCGACGGCGCCGCGCTCCTTTCGACGACGGCCGCCTACCGGCCGGACGTGATCGTCACCGACGTCCGCATGCCGCCGACCCACACCGACGAGGGCCTTCGCGCGGCGCTCGAGATCCGGAAACGCTGGCCGGAGATCGGGGTCCTGGTGCTCTCGCAGTACGTCGAGAAGCGCTACGCCGCCGAACTGATCACCGGCGACGGCGAGCGCGTCGGCTATCTGCTGAAGGACAGGGTCGCCCAGGTGGGCGAATTCCTGGACGCGCTCGACCGGGTCGCCGCGGGCGGGGCGGCGTTCGATCCCGAGGTGGTGCGGCGGTTGCTCGCGCGGACCACGCACACCGATCCACTCGCGAAGCTGACCGTCCGCGAACGTGAAGTACTGGAGAAAATGGCGCAGGGCCACACGAACGCGGGGATCGCCGAATCGCTGTTCGTATCGCTGAGCGCCGTCGAGAAGCACGTGAACGCCCTGTTCGACAAGCTCGGACTGGCCAGCACCGCCGGCTACAGCCGTCGCGTCCTCGCCATCCTGCGCTATCTCGGGTCCTGACCCGAGTTGACAGGCAAGTGACGACTTGCCTATAACTGGGTCGTGGACGGCGACCTGTTCAAGGCGATCGGCGACGCGACGCGACGCACCATCCTGGACGAGCTGACCGAAAAGGACGGTCAGACCCTGTTCGAGATCTGCGGCAGGCTGACCATGAAGCATGGCCTGACCTCTTCGCGGCAGGCCGTCTCGCAGCATCTCGCGATGCTCGAACAGGCGGGCCTGGTGCACACCCGGCGGCAGGGCCGCTACAAGTTCCACCACCTCGACACCGGCCCGCTGCGGTCGATCGTCGAGCGGTGGCCCATCGACCGAGAGGAACCGAATCCGTGATCCGGATCAACATCACCAGCGTCTTCGTCGACGACCAGGCCAAGGCCCTCGACTTCTACACCGAAAAACTGGGGTTCATCAAGAAACACGACGTGCCCACCGGCGACGCCCGTTGGCTCACCGTGGTCTCCTCCGCCGACCCCGACGGCGTCGAGCTACTACTGGAACCGGACGGGCACCCCGCGGCGAAGCCGTTCAAAAAGGCGCTGGCGAGCGACGGCATCCCGTTCACCCAGTTCGCCGTCGACGACGTGTACGCCGAGGTCGAGCGGCTCAAAGGGCTCGGCGTCGAGTTCACTCAGGACGCCGTCGACATGGGGCCCGTGGTCACCGCCGTCTTCGACGACACCTGCGGCAACCTCATCCAGCTCGCCACGATGAAGTAGGTCCTGCCACGAAAAGCGGCGCTCGGTCCACTGTGGACCAAGCGCCGCTTCGTTTTCACCGCGAGATGGTGCGTTTCCTTACTGCTGCACCCACTCCACGAGTTCCACGGGCACGCCGTTCGGGTCGGTGACCATGAAGAGGCGTTCTCCCCACGGCTCCTCCCTCAGCGGCAACGTGATCTCGACACCTTCGCCGCGCAGACGCTTCTCCTCGGCTTCGAGGTTCTCGACCGTGAAGGCCACGATCACGCCGGACGCGCGCTGCTGCCGCAGGTTCTCCGGCAAGACCTCGATCCCCGCCTGAAGCAGGACGATGGTCACCTTCGCGGTTTCGTGCCCGAGGGAGACGAAACCCTCCGCGGCCATCTGCTCGGTGAAGCCGAAGTGCTCGGTGAAGAAACGGCTGGAGGCGGCGACGTCGTCGACGGTCAACGAGATGGTGGAGGCAAGGACGTTCATGGGCTATCCCCTTCGGTCGGCGATGAGTTTTCGGATGAGCTGATCGGTCAGTACGACCGGCGGCGCGGGACGCCGATCGAGCGGCGCACCGGCATCGAGCGGCCGGGGAACGGCTGCTGATGGCGGTGGTCACCCCGGCGGACCTGGGCGCGGTTGGTGCCTTCGTTGCCTTGGGGGATTCGAGCGGTCAAGGAGCCTCTTCTCTCGTGGTCGGTAGTACGGACGTAAGTTTACATCCGACCTACTGGAAGTCAAGGATATTTTTACGACGGTGGTAAACTTCGCTCATGACCAGCGCGGATGTGGGCCTTCGGGAGCTCAAGAAGCAGGAGACACGGCAGTTGATCTCCGACCAGGCGACGCTCCTCTTCATCGAGAAGGGCTTCGAGGAGACGACGATCGCCGAGATCGCCGCGGCGGCGAGAGTCGCGAAGAAGACCGTCACCAACTACTTCGCGCGCAAAGAGGACTTGGCGCTCGACCAGCACGAGGAGTTCACGAACGGCCTGGCGAACGCCGTCCGCGACCGGAAGCCGGGTGAGTCGGCGCTGGCCGCGCTACGGCGCACCTTCCTGGACGCGGTGGCGGAGCATTCGCCCGTGATCGGCTTCACCGGGCCGGTCTTCGCGAAAATGGTGCTGGAGAGCCCGACCCTGACCGCGCGGCTGCGAGAGCTGCACGAACTGCGCGAAGCGGCACTCGCCGAACTGCTCGCGACCGAGACCGGAGCCGACGCGGACGACGTCACCCCGGTCATGGCGGCCGCGGAACTCAACGCGATCGACCGCGTCCTGTTTCGCGAGGTCCTCCGGCGTTCCCATGCCGGTGAGAGCAACGACGAGATCGCCGAAGCGCTGACGAAGGCGACACAGCGGGCTTTCGAGCTACTGGAGCCGGCCTTCGGCGACTACGCGATCCGCGAATGACCCCTGGGTTTTGTCGGGGGCAGCCGCTAGGTTTCGCTCCATGTCTGAGGGGACCTCGCTCGACGTCGTCTACTGCGAAGGCTGGGATCCGGCCGCCCGCGCGCTGATCGGAAGGTTCTCCCCCGACGTCGCGCGGGAACGCGACGCCGCCGGCGAGCAGTACGCGGTTGCGCTGGTGCACCCCGGCACCGAAATGCCGATGGTGCTGCTCGAAGTCGCTTGGAAGCACCGCTTCGCCCGCTCCGCGCACTTCGACGAGCGGAGCAGGCGCCGCGGCTTGTTCGAGTTCCGCGTGCTCGAAGACGGCGCGCTGTTCTTGGTGCGGGTCGAACAGTGGACCTACCAATTCGACGACCAGGAGGAATTCGACGAGCAGAACGCCGGCCGCGCCGAGCTGTCCTTCGGCCCCGACGGTGAGGGCTGGGCGCACAGGGCTCCGCGTGGCTACGGCGGAGGTTCCAGCAGCGGCCGGGTGCGAAAGCCGGTGTCCGAGCTGACGATGCCGAAGCCGGTCTTCGGCGACTGGAAACCTTTCACGAATTCGAAGCAGCTGACCCTCCGCACACCGGACACGCCGGTCACCGATCCACCGCTTCCGGTCGAAGAACGCCCTTGGCGGCCCTCCGTTCCCTTGCGGCCCTTCGGTATCGACGAGATGTTCACGGCGGGCACGCGTTTTTCCCTGAGCGGCGGCCATGGTGTCGTCGAGATCGAGCTTCGGGACGCCGGGAAGCTCCGCATGCCCAGCGGCAGGCTCGTCGCGGCGGACCCGGCCTTCCTGGATTCGGACGCCGCGCATTTCACGGTCACCGTCCCTCCCGGCGAGTACCGGGTAGCGGTCGCCGTGATCCGGTTCGTCGAGGAACCGGCCCACGAACGGGTCGTGGCCGCCAAACTCGTCGTCGCCGATGTCCCCGTCGCCACCTGGGAAGCGGCGCTCTGGCCTGGGCAGAACGCGCTTTTCCTCGGTGACGGGGAGTTCTACGGCTACGGCGTGGACAGCGGCACAGGCTGCTTCACCGACGCCGACGCCCTCCCCGAGGAGATGGACGACGACCTCCTGGAGAAGTTCGAGGAGGTGGACCCGCACATCGACGTCACACCGGACGGAGCCGACGGCAACATCATCGCGTTCACCACCGGCTGGGGCGACGGCAGCTATCCGACCTGGATCGGCCGGGCGGCCGACGGCACGCCGGTCTGCTTCGTCACCGACATGCTGATCCTGAACCGTGCCAGGATTCTCGCGGCCTGAGCAACCGTTGGCTCGTTTGGCGACCCTGTCGGAGGACGGCGAACAGCCCGACGCCGCCGATCTCGTGATCCATTCTTGTCGGTGGCCGGCGGTACCGTCGGATCCATGCGGGAGCTGATCGTCACCGAGAACTGCACGATCGACGGCGTGATCGAACTGGCGGGCGACTGGTTCAGTCCGGGCGACACCGATCCGGAGGTGGACCAGTCGGACGTCCTGGCCACGCTCGAGGAACAACGTGAAAACGCCGACGCGTTCCTGCTCGGGCGCGTCACCTTCGAAGACATGCGCGGGTACTGGCCGAAGCAAACCGAAGACACGACAGGGATTTCGGCTTACCTCAACACAGTGAACAAGTACGTCGTCTCGAGCACCGTCACGGAGCCGGAATGGAAGAACACGGCGGTCCTCTCCGGTGAGCTGCGGTCGGAGATCGAGAAGCTGAAGGCCGCCGAAGGCAAGGACATCGTGACGACCGGCAGCATCTCGCTGGTGCGGGCGCTCATCGCCGAGGGCCTCGTCGACGAGTACCGGTTGTTCGTCTACCCCGTCGTGGTCGGCGAAGGCCGCCGGCTGTTCGAGGGCGCCACCGGCGTTCCGAAGCTTCGGCTGGTGGAGGAGCGGGCGTTCGCTTCGGGAATCGTGCTGCTGCGCTACCGGGCCGTGGCGAACTGACGCTTCACCGGGTCGTGCGGCGGGAATTCCCTGCTCACCCGCCCGCTCGGTAGGGTCGTACTCCGATTCGGCGGCGGGAGAACGACGGAGGTGGCGCGCATGGTCGACGCGTCGAAGTTCACGGCCGAGGTGTTCCGCCGCGCGGCGGAACGGCCGGAGGTCCCGCCGCGGCTGGCACGGGCGGCGACCTGCGTCCGGGACGGCAAGTTCAGCTGGGAGGAGGTCGCCACCGGGAACTGCGAGCACCCGCTCGCGCAGGCGCTGTTCGCGCCGAGGGCCCAGGAGAAGCTGTGGCCGCTGCTGGCCGAGGTCGCCGCGGAGCTCGAGTCGGAGCCCCCGCCGCCGGAGCCCCGGCGGGCGCGAAGGGCGCCTGCGACGGACGACGACTTCAGTGAGTACACCTATCTCGAAGACCTGGCCGAACCGAACACGCGTCCCTCATGGCCGCAAAGGCGGGATCGCGGCCGGTGAGCGCCCGGCCGGGAAAAACGGGATGAGAAGCGCACGGTCCCGCGCGTAGCGTCGGCGACCGTGATCGGTGAGACGGACACAGGAGACGACCCTTCGGACGGCTGGTTCCCCGAGAGCGTGGCCGCGACCTATGACGAGCCGGGTGGAGAGAACGCACCCGAAGCGGTGACACCCGCGGTGGACGTCCTCGAAGACCTGGCCGACGGCCCGGTGCTCGAGTTCGCCGTCGGGACCGGGCGGATCGCGATCCCGCTGGCCGCCCGCGGTGTGCCGGTGCGCGGCATCGAACTGAGCCGGGCGATGGCGGACCGGATCGCGGGCAAACCGGGCGGCGACGCGGTCGTCGTCACGATCGGCGACATGACGAAAACGCGGGTCGACGGCGAATTCTCGTTGGTGTATCTGGTTTTCAACACGATCGGCAACGTGACCACCCAGGACGGGCAGGTCGACGTCTTCCGTAACGCCGCAGCGCACTTGCGGCCGGGCGGGCTGTTCATCGTCGAGGTGGGCCTGCCGGAGCTGCGCCGTCTGCCGCCGGGGCAGGACATCGTGCCGTTCGCGATGGCGCCCGGTTATGTCGGATTCGACCAGTACGACGTGGTCACGCAGGAGTTCACGTCGAACCACGTCACCGTGTCACCCGATGGACAGGGACGGTTCCGCCGCATCCCCTTCCGATATGTCTGGCCCGCCGAACTGGACCTCATGGCACGCATCGCCGGGATGCGCCTGAAGTACCGCTGGGCGGACTGGGACCGCTCGGAGTTCACCGCCGAGAGCACTAAACACGTGTCGGTCTGGGAGCGCGGTTCGTGACGATGATGGCCGCGCTGACGGCGAGCAGGGGCAGCGCCCACAGTGCCGTCGTGAGGTAGCCGCCCCGGGCGGGGAGCAACGCACCGTCCGGGGTGGCGGCGGCGAGCAGGAGCCCGGCGAGCGCGCTGCCCACGGCCATCCCGACACTGCGGGCGATCTGGTTGATCGAGAGCACACTGGCCGTTTCCTCTTGCGGCACAACGGCCAGCACGAGTTTGGGCATCACCGCGAAGACACCTCCGACAGCGAAGCCGAGCAGCGCGATCGCGACGAGGACGAGAAGGAACGACTGGTCGCCGACGGCGAACAACAGCGCACTGGCCACGGCGATCACCACCGAGAACGCGTACATCCACCGTTCGGTGAGCCGCGCGACGAGTCCAGGAATCGCTTTTCCCGCAACGAATCCGAGCAGTGAGAACGGGATCAGCGCCGCACCCGCGGCAACGCCGGGCAGAGCGAAGCCGTAGTGGGCGCCGGCGGGAGTCTGCACGTAGCGGGTGAACAAGCTGAACAGCAGGTACAAACCCGCGCCAGCCACGAGAATCGCCAGGTTCGCGCGGAGGAGGGGGCCTTGGCCGAGCAACCGAAGGTTCACCAGCGGCGCCGTCGTGCGCAGTTCGACGAACACCCACCCGGCCAGGACCGCGGCGGAACCGGCGAGAAGGCCACCCGCCGTCCACGCGGTCGCCCAAAGCGAAGGTTCGGCGATGACCAGCAGGACCCCGAACGTGCCGAGGGCGAGGAGCAACGCGCCGGGGACGTCGATCCTGGGCAGCTCGCCGGGCACTTCGGCAGGCAGGAACCGCCAGGCGATGACCAGCGCGACGGCGGACAGGAGGAACCCGAACCCGTACGCGGCGCGTAGTCCCGCGAGCTGGTCGAGAAGGCTGACCACCGGGTAACCGACCCCGATACCGACGGTCGACGCGACCGAAAGCGCGGCGATCGTCGATGTCGAGCGCTCAGGCGGCAGGTGTGCGCGGGCGACGCTCATCAGCAGGGCCCCGGCCGCGACTCCGAGCCCTTGCAAGCCGCGTCCGATCAGCAACGCCACGTACGGCAGCGGGAGCACCGTCAGCAACCCGCCCGTCATGACCAGGGCCAGGGTGACCAGGATCGTGGCGCGGCGGTACGGGCCGCTGCCGAGCCTGCCCAGCACCGGGCCCGCGATCGCGCCGCTGAACAGCGTCACCGTCAAGGTCCACTGCGCGGCGTCCAGCGAGACGTGCATGCCCGTGGCGACCGGCGTGATCAGGGGCGCCCCGACGCTGCCGATCACCGCGCCCGCCAACGCCGTGCACACCAGCGCGGCGCTCAACCGTCCGTCGGCACTCATCGGTTCGTTTCAGTGGTGATGTGTGTGAACAGACCCGGCCGGATCCGGGTGCGGACGCCCTCGGCCCACGCGGCGCCGACCTGCTCGACGTCCATCGCGGCGCCGGTGTTCAGCAACATCCCGAAGGCGAGGAACGCCTTCACGGTCACCGGGTCGAGACCGGTGCCGTCCTCGGCCGTGTCCCACATCCGCGCGAAACACGACCGCACCACGTCCCGCACTTCCGGGTCTCCACACGCGGCGAAGCCCTGAAGCTGCAACAACAATCCGGTCCGATCGGCCAGCAGGTCGAAGTACTGCGCGCCCATCGCCGAGAGCGCGTCCAGGCCGGTCTTCCCGTCGCCCGCGTCCCGCATCCCGTCGCTGAGCCGCTCGAAAGCGGCCTGGACCAGCTCCAGGAACAGGGCCTTCTTCGTCCTGAACATCCGGAAGACGTACGCCTGCGTGATCCCCGCCGTCTTCGCGATCGCTTCCGTCGACGCCCCGTGCAGCCCATGTTCCGCGAACTCCTTCGCGGCGATGGCCAGCACCTGGGCACGTCGTTCGGGTCCGCTCATCCGTCCAGCCATACCGCTAAGTTACTGGTTACTAACCACTAACCAAAGGTGAGCCGCACAACAAACGAAGCGGCCCCGTGACTGGGTCACGGGGCCGCTTCGGTGTGGCGAGTGAGGGATTCGAACCCCCGAAGGCTGTGCCGTCTGATTTACAGTCAGATCCCTTTGGCCGCTCGGGCAACTCGCCGTGGCCGGGTGTCCCCGGCCGAGACGAAAGAATACCCAATGCCGTGGCGGGCCGGTCAACCGGGTTCCGCAGGGCTAGGGTGGAAGCTCCTGACAAGCGAGTACGAGGTGTGAGAACACGTGGCGGATCCCTCTTTCGACGTGGTGAGCAAGGTCGATCGCCAGGAGGTGGACAACGCCCTGAACCAGGCCAGCAAGGAACTCGGTACGCGGTTCGACTTCCGGGGTACCGGGACCAAGATCGACTGGTCCGGTGAAGAGGCGATCGCGATCGAGTCCGAGACCGAGGAGCGGGCGCTGGCGGCGGTCGAGGTGTTCAAGGAGAAGCTGATCAAGCGCGGCATCTCCCTGAAGGCCTTCGAGGCGGACGAGCCGGCGTTGTCCGGCAAGATCTACAAGATCGGCGGCAAGATCCTGCAGGGGATCGCGTCGGACAAGGCGAAGCAGATCGCCAAGTTCATCCGCGACGAAGGCCCCAAGGGCGTCCAGGCGCAGATCCAGGGCGACCAGCTGCGGGTGTCCGGCAAGAAGAAGGACCAGCTGCAGGACGTGATCGCCTTGCTGAAGGGCAAGGATTTCGAGATCGCGCTGCAGTTCACGAACTACCGCTGAGCACGGCGACGACGAGGCCACCTTCGACCGAAGGTGGCCTTCGTCATGTCTACGACGCGGTGACCGTCCAGGTCCCGTCGCCTTCCACCGACACGAAGGCCGGGCCGGACACGGGCACGCTGCCCTGGTAGTCGCCGAGCTGGTTCACGGGGAGCTCCGAGTAGTCGCCGCTGTGCACCCACACCGCGGTGCGACCGCTTTTCTTGGTGGTGATGGCGACCGACGTGACGCCGTCGGGCGCGGCGAAGACCGCTTCGCTCTTGCCGGACAGGGGTTTGCCCGGCAAGAGCACGGGCAAGCCGCTTTCGTCGGTGATCGTCAGCGTCCAGGCGGCGTTGGCCTTGATGGTGAACGTCTTCGCCTGACGGCCGGGCATGTCGTTGATCCACTGCGTGCCCTTGTACGGGCCGATGTCGTTGACGATCAGCTCGTTCTCGGTGTTGACCGCGACGTGCCCGGAACACTTCGGGCAGTCGAAGGTCACGAAACCGAGGCGCGACGGCCAGGCCATGGGGACCGACGCGTTCCCCTTCCCCGAGTGCTTTTCCTCCGGCTGCGGGCCGGGCTTCGGGCTAGTGGTCGGCGTGGGGCTCGACAACGACGGCGGGCGCAGCCCTTCCGGGGCGGCCGCCTGTGGGACGACGCGACCCAGTGTCGTCGGCGAGCAGGCCAACAGGCCCGCGGTCAGCAGCACGGCACCCGAGGCCGCGCACAAGCGCCTGATCACGTGTTTCCCCCTAGTCGGACCCGTCATCGGATCTTCGCCGGTCGATAGCCCAGCGTTACCGAATCACTCGGGCGAGCGATTCAGGCCACTCGGACGTGGGTTTCCGGCGCGACGCCTTCACAGGAGCCCGAAAGGGACAAAAGTCCGTGTTGTAATCCGGCGATCGCGTTCGAGGAAGGTCACGATGAAACGCCGTTTCAGCTCCGCACTCGCCTTCGCATTGTCACTCACGGTGATCGCGTCCCTGTTCACGTCCGCGCAGGCCGCGGAGCGCCAACAGCTCGTGCCCGGCTACGGCTCGTACCCGCGGCTGATCCGCCTGGAGCATTCCCAGATCGGCCGTGGCCGCATCCTGGCGTCGCTGACCAGCGAAGACGCCGACGGCAAGTTCACCCCGATCATGGAGAGCACCGACGAGGGCCAGACCTTCCACAAGGTCGGCGAGGTCCGCGACCGCGACGGTCGCCGCGGGATGTGCTGCGGAACGCTGTACGAACTGCCGCAGCGGGTCGGCAGGCTTCGCGCGGGCACCGTGCTGTGGGCCGCGAGCTACCGGCAGGACGCCGGTCCGCAACGGCGGATCGGCATCAGGATCTGGTACAGCCGCGACGCCGGCCGCTCATGGTCCTTCCTGTCCGAGGCCGCACGCTCGCACAATCACGACGGCATCTGGGAGCCGGAGTTCGTCGTCGACGCGGGCGGCACGCTGTGGCTGCACTACGCCGACGAGACCGAGGCGCCGCAGTTCGCGCAGGTGATGAACCGGGTCGCCTCCACCGACGGGGTGAACTGGGGCACCAAGCAGCGCACGATGGCCATCCCGCCGCATCGGGTGCGGCCGGGGATGCCGATCATCCGCCGCCTCCCCGACGGCCGGTACTACCTGGCCTACGAGATCTGCAACTACCGCGACCGCTACTGCGACCCGTACTTCAAGATCTCCTCCGACGGCGCCAACTGGGGCGATCCCCTCGATCCCGGCACCCGTGTCACCACCGCCAGCGGCAACTACTTCCAGCACGCGCAGACGATCACGCTGTTCCCCGGCGGACCGAACGGGGTGCGGCTGGTGATGGTCGGGCAGATCTACACCGACGCCGCCGGGGTCCCGCAGGCCAAGAACGGCCAGGTCCTGCTGGCCAACGACAACTTCGGCGCCGGGAACTGGTACGAGCTGCCCGCGCCGGTGCACATCACCGGCATCCACAACAACTTCTGCCCCAACTACAGCTCGACGCTGCTGCCCGTCGACGGCGGCAAGAACGTGTTGCAGATCTCGACCGAGTACAACCTCGGCTGCAAGGCGTATTTCGCGAAGGGTCCGGCGTTCTGAACCACCCGGTAGTGTGAGGTTCCGAGCGATCGGATACCGAAGCGGGGGCATCGCATGAAGGGCATCGTGCTGGCGGGGGGCAGTGGGACGCGTCTGCATCCCATCACCCAGGCGATATCGAAACAGCTGCTACCGGTCTACGACAAGCCGATGATCTACTACCCGATCTCGGTGCTGATGTTCGCCGGGATCCGCGAGATCCTGATCATCTCGACCCCGGTCGACCTGCCGCATTTCCGGCGGCTGCTCGGCGACGGCAGCCAGTTCGGGCTCAGCTTCAGCTACGCCGAACAGGCCGCCCCGAACGGGCTGGCCGAGGCGTTCGTCATCGGTGCGGACTTCGTCGGCGAAGACGACGTCGCGCTCGTGCTCGGCGACAACATCTTCTACGGCCAAGGTTTCTCCAGCAGGCTGCAGGCCGCGGCGACCGCGCTCGACGGCTGCGTGCTGTTCGGTTACCCGGTCAAGGACCCGCAGCGGTACGGCGTCGGCGAGATCGACGCCGACGGGAAGCTCCTCTCCATCGAGGAGAAACCCGAGAAGCCGAAGTCGAACAAGGCCATCACCGGCCTGTACTTCTACGACAACCAGGTGATCGAGATCGCCCGTGACCTCAAGCCCTCCCCGCGCGGCGAGCTGGAGATCACGGACGTCAACCTCACCTACCTTCGGCAGGACCGCGCGACGCTGATCGACCTCGGCCGCGGGTTCGCCTGGCTCGACACCGGCACGCACGACTCGCTCCTGGAAGCGGGCCAGTTCGTGCAGGTCCTCGAACACCGGACCGGCGTCCGGATCGCCTGCCTCGAAGAAGTCGCGCTGCGCATGGGCTTCATCGACGCCGACCAGTGCTACGCGCTCGGCGCGAAGCTGGCGAAGTCCGGCTACGGCGAATATCTGATGAACGTCGCGCGTACCCAGGGTGCTACCGGCTGAACAAGTGCTCCCGCAGGGTGTCTCCGGTGTAGTCGGTCCGGAAGACGCCCCGTTCCTGCAGATGCGGGACGACGCCGTCGACGAACGCGTCCAGCCCACCAGGGGTCAGATGCGGAACCAGCACGAAACCGTCGGCGACGTCGCTCTGGACGTATTCGTCGATCGACTCCGCGACCTGCCGGGCGGTGCCGACGAACTGCTGTCGCGCGGTCACCTCGATGACCAGCTCGCGGATGGAGAGCTTCTTCTCCTCCGCGATCGCCCGCCATTTCGCGGCCACGGCCAGCGGGTCCTTCTCGTGGCGGACCCGGCCCCAGGTCAGCGGTTCGGCATCGGGATCCGGGTCGATCTCGGGGAGCGGGCCGTCGGCGTCGTAGGCGGAAAGGTCGCGGCTCCAGACCTGTTCGAGGAACTGGATCGCGGTCGCCGGGCGCACCTGCTGGTAGCGGATCTCGCGGGCGTACTCATGCGCGTCCTCCTCGGTGTCGCCGAGGACGAAGGTCGCCGCGGGCATGATGAGCAGTTCGCCGGGCTCGCGGCCGTAGGCGGGCAGCCGCCGCTTGACGTCGGCGAAGAACTCTTTGCCGCTTTCCAGTGAACCGTGGCGGCTGAAGATGACGTCGGCGGTCTTGGCGGCGAACTCCCTGCCCTCGTCGGAATCGCCGGCCTGGATGACGATCGGCTGCCCCTGCGGGGTCCTCGGGACGGTGAACTCGCCGCGGATGTCGAACTGCGGTCCACTGTGGACGAAGCGGTCGATGCCCCGGGCGAAGACGCCGTTCTCCTTGTCCCCCACCAGCGCGTCGGGCGCCCAGCTGTCCCAGAGTTCCCGCACGGTGGCGAGGAACTCCTCGGCGCGACGGTAGCGGTCCTCGCGTTTCAGGAAGCCGCCGCGACGGAAGTTCTGCCCGGTCCACGCGTCCGGTGAGGTGACGACGTTCCACGCGGCGCGGCCGCCGGAAAGGTGGTCGATGCTCGCCACCTGCCGCGCGACCTCGTACGGCTCGTTGAAGGTCGACGACAGCGTGCCCGCGAGGCCGAGCCGGGTGGTGACCGCGGAGAGCGCGGCCAGCACGGTGGTGGTGTTCGGCCGCCCGACGACGTCGGAGTCGAGGATCTTGCCCGCGTGTTCACGCAGGCGCAGGCCCTCGGCGAGGAACAGGAAGTCGAACTTGCCCCGCTCGGCCGTGCGCGCGAGATGCTCGAAGGACGAAAAGTCGATTTGGCTACCCGAACGCGGGTCGCTCCACACGGTCGTGTTGTTGACGCCGGGGAAATGCGCGGCGAGTTTGACCTGCTTGGGCATCTGTCACGCCTCCGCGTACTGGTTGGCGGCGACCCCGAGGCCGAGATGGTCGCGCAGGGTGGTGCCGGGGTAGGCCCGCCGGAACACGCCCGCGGCCTGAAGCGCGGGCACGGTCTCGGCGGTGAAGAGCGCCAGGTCGTCAGGCAGGACCGCGGGGCGGATGTGGAAGCCGTCGAGGCCGCTCGACTCCGCGATGCGGGGCAGCTCGGCGGCGAGGTCGGCGGGCGTTCCGGTGAAGGTGAGCCCTCCGGTCGCGAAGGGTGCGTAGGCGTCGAGCGCGCGACGGCGGTCGAGGGCCGCCTGCTCGGTCTCGGCGAGCACGATCGACAGACCGGCGAGGAGTTTGGCGTCCGGGAAACGCTCGCGGGCGCCGCGGACTTCGTCGACCAGGACGACGTCGGCGCCGTGCGCGTACGGCGAGTCGCCGTACACCGCGACGACGGGGTGGCCCTGCGGCGGGCGCGGCGTGATCGAAGGTCCCTTGATGCTGAAGAAGCGGCCTTCGAAGTCGACGTAATGCAGTTTCTCGCGGTCGATGAAGCGGCCGGTCGGCTCGTCGCGGATGATCGCGCCGTCCTCCCAGCTGTCCCAGAGGCGGGCGATGACGTCGACGACCTCGGCGTTCTCCGCTTCGGCGTCCACCTCGGACGGCAGGGTGCGCCTGCCGAAATGCGCGACCTCGGCCTCGGTGCGCGAAGGCACCGCGAGGACGCCTGCGCGGCCGCGGCTCGCGAAGTCGAGCGAAGCGACGGCCGTCGAGATGTGGAACGGCTCGGTGTGGGTGGTGGTGACCGTGGGGACGAGGCCGATTCCGCTGGTCACGGGGGCTATCGCGGCGAAGGTCAGCAACGCGTCGAGCCGGCCTCGGACGACCTCCTCGCCTCCGGGCTGGAGCGCGAGTGTGTCGTCGAGGGTGACGAAGTCGAGCGAAGCCGCTTCGGCGAGCTTCGCGTGGGCGAGGTAGTGGGCGGCGGTGAACAAGGCGGACGGGCGGACGCCGGAGACCCGCCAGGCGGCCGGATGCTGCCCGGCCCCGTCGAGCGCGACCCCGAGGTGCAACTGCTGTGCGGAACCCATGCCCGGGGAACTCGCGCGCCCACCCCTCGATTCCCGCTCTCACGAGGTGGGACGCCGGGGCCGACCTGCGTTTAGCCCCCTAATCGCGATCCGGAGGGCGACCTGCGTTTCGCGGGCTAATCGCGATCCGGACGGCGCGTCGCCTTTAGCGGGCTAAACGCGATCCGGACGCGTCGCCTTTCGCGGGCTAAACGCGAAACGGCTGGTCAGTAGGGGCGGCGGGCCATCTCTTCGAGGCGCCGGATGCGTTCGGCCATGGGCGGATGGGTCGAGAAGAGCTTCGAGAGGCCTTCGCCCGGCCGGAACGGGTTCGCGATCATGAGGTGCGACTGCGAGACCAGCTTCGGCTCCGGCACGAGCGGCGCCGCGCGCGTCCCCTGGTCGAGCTTCCGCAGCGCGGACGCCAGCCCGAGCGGGTCTCCGGTGAGCTCCGCTCCCGACGCGTCCGCCTGGAACTCCCGCGACCGGCTCACCCCGAGCTTCACGACGGCGGCCGCGATCGGCCCGATCAGCACCAGGAGCAGCCCGACCAGCGGGCTGTCACCGTCCTCGCGGTCGCCGCCGCCGAAGACGCTGGTGAACATCGCGATATTGGCGATCACGCTGACCACGCTCGCCAGCGCGCCCGCCACGCACGAGATCAGGATGTCGCGGTTGTAGACATGGGACAGTTCGTGCCCGAGCACCGCCCGCAGTTCGCGTTCGTCGAGCAGGTCGAGGATGCCGGTGGTGCAGCACACCGCCGCGTGCCGGGGGCTGCGGCCGGTGGCGAAGGCGTTCGGGGCCACGGTGGGGCTGATGTAGAGCCGGGGCATCGGCTGCCGCGCGGTGGTCGCCAGCTCCCGCACGATCCGGTACATCGCCGGATGCTCGGCCTCGGAGACCGGCCGCGCGCGCATGGCCCGCAGCGCCAGCTTGCCCGAGTTGAAGTAGGCGTACGCGTTGACGCCGAGCGCCACCACCAGGCCGATGACCAGCGCGCCCCGCCCGAAGAAACCGCTGATCCCGACGATGAGCGCGGACAGCACGCCGAGCAGGACGACGGTCTTCAGCCCGTTCTGGTGCTTGTGCACGGCGTCCTGCTCCTTTCTTTCGCGGGGGTGGGGGTTACTCATCGGAAACAACGCGATCGGGGGACGCGAAGTTCCTTCGCGCGCTCGGACGGCGGGTTATCGTCGAAGCCCGGAACGATCATCGGGAGGCGCCTGTGCGAGGACCCGAGCTGAGCCGCCGAGCCCTGCTCACGCTGGCCGCGGCCGGTGCCTCCGCGGTCGCCTTCGCGCCGGCGGCCAGAGCCGAGAAAGTGCTTCTCGTCGAGGTCGGGGGCGCCCCGGAGGCGATCGCGGTGAATTCCGTCACCGGCTTCGCGTACGTCTCGGATCCGTCCACCGGCACGATCGTCGTCCTCGATTCGCGGTCCGGCACGGTCGGCGACGTGATCCCGGTCGGCGGCGAGCCCGCCGGACTGGCCGTGGACACGGTGACCAACCGGGTCTTCGTGGCGAACCCGCCCGGCGGGACCGTCCTCGTCCTGGACGGGCGCACCAACGACGTCGTCAGCGTGGTGCCCGCCGGCCCCGGCGCGTCCGGTGTCGACGTCGACGAGCAGGCGAACCGCATCTACGCGGTCAGTGACCTCACCGGGACGCTCGCCGTCATCGACGGCGTGAGCTGCCGCCTGCTGACCCTGGCCCCTGGCCCGACACCGGGGTTGTCGTCGACGGCGGTCGACAGCGGGCGCAAGCTCGCCTACTGCACCAGCACGGCCACCGACTCGCTGGAGATCTTCGACATCGGCGCGGGCGAGTTCACCGGCGGGATCCCGGTGGGCAAGTCGCCGACCGGCGTCGCCGTGCACAGCGCGTCCGGCACGGTGTTCGTCGCGAATTCGGCCATCCATCATCTGTCCATAGTGGACACAGCTGCGCGCAGGGAGAAGGCGACCGTGCTGCTGCGCTCGGAGTCGTCGGCGCTCGCGATCCACGAGGGGTCGAACACCGTTTACACCAACGGCGGCCCCAACGGCATCGCCAGGGTCGACGGCAGGACGAACCTGCTCACCGGCGACCTGTCACTCGGCGTCAACCCCGGCGCGGTCGCGGTCGATCAGCGCACCAGGACGGTGTACGTGGCGGATCCCTTACGCGGCAGGGTTTGCCTGATCAGGGACTTCTGACGCCGGAACGGGCATGATGGCGGGGTGAGCGAGTACGCATTGCGTGGCGGGCTGCAACCCGACGTTTCAGCGGTGACCGCCGTTCTGAACCATCACGGTGTCGAAGGGCCGGACGGGAAGGCGCCCGGCGAGGCGCTGGTCTTCGCCGTGTCCGGCGGGATCGGGGCAGGCTACATCCTGTGGGACTTCGCGCACGAGACGATGTCGACGATCGTGTTCGGTTTCCGCGCGCGCTGGCAATATCCGCTCGAATGGCTCAAGTCCACAATGGACCGTCTCGGGCTCGGTGCCGGCATCCACACCACCGGCGGCAAACGGGCCGCCGCGAAACGGCTTTCCGCGGACCTCGAAGCGGGACGGCCGGTGCTCGTCCTACCCGACCGCGAGTCGCTCGGCTACTGGCACCTGCCGCCGGAGATGTCCGGCGGTGGCGGCCACTTCGTCGTCGCGTACGGCGAAGAGGACGGCCGGGTGCTGGTCGACGACCGGAACCTCGCGCCACTGACCGTCGACCGGAAGACGTTCGACGCCGCGCGCGGCCGGGTCGGCTCGTACAAGAACCTGCTCGCCACGCCTCAGCCCGGCGAGGTCCCCGACTGGCGGGCGGCCGTGCGCGACGGGCTGACGGACTGCGCGCGCAACCTCTCGGAGCCGTCGAAGTCGTTCTCGCTGCCCGCCTGGGAGCGCTGGGCGAAGGCGATGACCGACGAACGT
Source organism: Amycolatopsis sp. NPDC102389 (assembly GCF_044765885.1). Classification (NCBI taxonomy): domain Bacteria; kingdom Bacillati; phylum Actinomycetota; class Actinomycetes; order Pseudonocardiales; family Pseudonocardiaceae; genus Amycolatopsis; species Amycolatopsis sp. NPDC102389. Next base: position 201,140 of record NZ_JBIWKX010000002.1, on the reverse strand, counting down.
GGCCCCAAGGGCTGGCCGCGCGCGTTCGGGGAGCGGCGAGGGCTCGTCGGGGCGCTGTTCAACGTCTGGGAGAGCGTCACCCCCGCCGGCATGGAGGGCGGGCATCTGCGCGGGCTGTTCGCCGACGCGCTCACCGAGGCCGCCGCCCTGCTCGAACTCCCGGCACTGGCCGAACAGGCCTCGACCTGGCGCGGAATCGCCGAGCGTTGGGCGGAGCTGGCCGAGGCGGCCGTTCCGGCGTCGAACGCCGAATTCGCCTGGGTGCGCGGGCTGGCCGACGCGGTGTCGGCGGGCGTCCGCGAGGGCGACGCGGGGCAGGACGCCGCCGCCGCGGCCGGTGAGGAGATGTGGAAACTGCGGGCGCACTACAACGACGAAACGCCGTTCACCGACGTCGACACCCGTGACCTCTTCAGCACGATGGGCACCATGATCCGGGACATCCACACCGCCGAGACCGCCGCGATCCGCGAACTCTCCGAAGCCCTGATGGAGTGAACCGGGCCGGTGTCCGTTGCGCCGCGCGGCCGGAACACCACGTGATCCTTGAAGATCCACCTCGTGCACGCACATCCGCTGGGGACGACCAGTGCGCGTCCCGCTCCCGAGATCCACCTCTACCGCCATCGCCTGCGTGTCACCGACCTGGACCATCTCGGTCACGTCGGGAACGTGCGGCTGCTGGACTACTTCCAGGAAGCCCAGGTCGCGATGCTCGACCCGCGGCGCGAGCACCTCTTCCAGGCCAAGGGACCGGCGTATCTGATCGCGAAGCACAACGTCAGCTACCTGCGCCGGCTGACCTTCCGCGACAACCCGGTGGAGGTGGAGACCGTGGTCGGCCGGATCGGGACCTGCGACGTCGTGGTGAACAGCAGGCTGCGCGACGAACGGGCCGTCTTCGCGCGCTGCCGCACCATCTGGGTCGCGTGCGTCCTGCCCGAAGGCAGCACGAGGCGGCTCGGCGAGGAGGAACGCGAGCGGTTGACACGGTTCAGCGGGGCGATCGACGAGATCTGAATCAGTTTTTAACCGTTTATGCTCCATTTCCCGCGGCGCCGGAAAACGGCTGGGCCGTTCAGCGGCTGATCGTCACGCTTTTCGGCCGGTACCTTCGGAAGATCTCTCCCCTGCAGAGCTCCCCGGAGGTATTTCATGCCACGGTCGAAGTCTGTCCGCTTTCTCGCGCCCCTGGTCGGCGCGATGCTCCTGACGAGCGGGGTGGCCGTCGCCGCCCCGGCCGCCGAAGATCCCCAGTTCATCCGCCTGGCCAGCAGGACCTTCGATCCGCTCAGCCAGCGCACGGCCGCGAGCCAGGACTGGAAGGGCGCCTACCTCCTCCAGGTCCGGAACGCGCTGACCGACGAACAGCGTGGGCGATTGCGTTCGCTCGGCGTGCGGATCGGGACCTACATTCCCGATTTCGCCTACGTGGTGCGGTTGAAGCCGGAGAACCGCGAATCGGTCGCGAAATTGAATTTCGTCCGCTGGCTCGGCGAATACCGGGCGGACGACAAGGTGGAGATCTCACTCGCCGCGACGGGCGGTTACCTGGTGACGCTGGTCGAATCGGACGTGCGGGACCAGCGCGCGGTGGCCGAGCGGATCCTGCGGCTCGGCGGCCGTATCGAGGCGATCTCGCAGAGCGGGCAGCACATCGTGGCGAACCTCGGCCCCGGGCAAGCCGCCACCGTGGCGCAGGGGGCCGAGGTGCTCGCGGTCGGCGCGATCACCGCTCCCGAGACCGACATGGCCAACGCCAGGGAGAGCGGGGGCGCGAACTACCTCGAGAGCGTCGGCGGCTACCGCGGCCAGGGCGTGCGCGGCGAGGTGATGGACGGCGGGCTGCGCGTCACCCATCAGGAGTTCAAGGCGCGGCCGACGGTGATGCACGGGTCGAACTCCACCAGCACCAGCCACGGGACGTCCACGTACGGCGAGATCTTCGCGTCGGGCGTGAGCGCGCCGCAACGAGGGCTGCTGCCCGAGGCCCAAGGGATCTTCGCCACCTACGACAAGCCGGACCGCTACGCCCACACCAAGGAACTGGTCGACCCGGCGGGCAAGTACCGCGCGGTGTTCCAGAGCAACAGCTGGGGCGGCGGGCTGACCACGGCCTACAACTCGGTCTCCGCCGAGCTCGACAAGATCGTCTTCGACCACGACCTGCTGATCTGCCAGTCGCAGAGCAACGCGGGCACTCAGCAGTCGCGGCCGCAGGCCTGGTCGAAGAACGTGCTCTCGGTCGGCGGGCAGTACCACTACAACACGCTGGGCCGCACCGACGACAAGTGGAGCGGCGGTGCCAGCATCGGCCCGGCCGCCGACGGCCGGATCAAACCGGAACTGTCGAATTACTACGACCGGATCGACACCACGTCCTCCGGCAGTGACACCTCGTACACGACGTCGTTCGGTGGCACGAGCGGCGCGACGCCGATCACCTGCGGAAACGCCGGGCTGCTGTTCCAGATGTGGGCCGACGGTGTGTTCGACGGCGGCCCCGGCAAAGGTCGCGACGTCTTCACGAGCCGCCCGCACGCCGCGACCGCGAAGGCGCTGCTGATCAACGGGGCCGACCAGTTCGCGTTCAGCGGCACCTCGCACGACATGACCCGGACGCACCAGGGCTGGGGCACCGCGAACGTGCGGTACCTGCACGAACAGGCCAAGGCGAACGGGTGGAAACTGCCGGTGCTGGTGAACGAGACGGATCTGCTGGGCACCGGACAGTCGAAGAAGTACACGGTCGCAGTGAACGGGACCAAGCAGTTCAAGGCCACGCTGGCCTACACCGACCCGGCGGGCTCGCCGAGCGCGTCGGTCACCAGGGTCAACGACCTGACGCTGAAGGTCACCGCGCCGAACGGGACCGTCTACTACGGCAACAACGGGCTGAAGGCGGGCAACTTCTCGACCGCGGGCGGGTCGCCGAACACGATCGACACGGTGGAGAACGTCATCCTCGAGAAGCCGGCCGCGGGTACTTGGACGGTGGAGGTCGTGGCGACGCAGGTGAACGCCGACGGCCACCCGGAGACGTCGGCGACCGATGCGGACTACGCGCTGGTGGTCTCTTGACCCTGTGAGGCCCATGCGCCCACTTCGCGTTTAGCCCGCTAAACGCGAAGTGGGCGGGTCTGGGGCCGGATCGCGTTTAGCCCGCTAAACGCGAAGTGGGCGGGTCTGGGGCCGGATCGCGTTTAGCCCGCTAAACGCGATCCGGCCGGGCGAGCGCGGCGGTCGGTGTCGCGAAAGCCACTTTCGGGACATCAGACGTCGCGAAAGTGGCTTTCGCGACGTCCGCGCCGGCCTCACGCGTCGCGTTTAGCCCGCTAAACGCGATCGGCCCCGGCATGCCCGCGCCCGGATGGCGGAGACGTCTGCGCCGATGGCCGAGACGGCAGGTGTCGGTTGTGAGACGGAAGCGTGAGACCTCTCGAAGGCATGTAACGAGGTGACCCGAGGTGCCGACGTCTGGGATACGTGACGCGAGCCAAGGAGCCTCTCGATGACCACCTGCCGACTCTGCGGCTCGGCCCATCTCGCCAGTGTCGTCGACCTCGGGGCCACACCGCCGTGCGAACGATTTTTGACCGCGGAACAGCTGCAGGAGCCTGAGCCGACATACCCCCTGCACCTGCGCGTCTGCACCGAATGCCGGCTCGCCCAGATCCCGCCGCTGATCACCCCGGAAGAGACATTCACCGAATACGCGTATTTCTCGTCGTATTCCGCCTCTTGGGTCGAACACGCCAAAACCTTCGTCGACGGCGCCGTCGAGCGGCTCGGGCTCGACGAGTCCTCGTTCGTCGTCGAGGTCGCCAGCAACGACGGTTATCTCCTCAAACACGTTGTGGCACAAAAGATCCGCTGTCTGGGCGTGGAACCTTCGGTGAACGTGGGCCAAGCCGCGCGTGACGCCGGGGTGCCGACGAAGACCGCGTTCCTCGGTCCCGAAAGCGGCCGCGACGTCCGCGAGGAACACGGTCCGGCCGACCTCGTCGTGGCGAACAACGTTTACGCGCACATTCCGGACATCGTCGGTTTCACGCACGGGCTCCGCGCCCTGGTCGCCGACGACGGCTGGGTCAGCATCGAAGTCCAGCACCTGCTGACGCTGATCCAGGAGAACCAGTACGACACGATCTATCACGAGCATTTCCAGTACTACACGGTGGAATCCGCGCGCCGGGCCCTCGCGCGCGGCGGATTGTCCGTTGTGGACGTCGAACTCCTGCCCACGCACGGCGGTTCGATCCGGCTGTGGGCACGCCCGGACGCCGTCGCCGGTGAGCCGAGTGAGCGGATGACGCGGGTGCTCGACGCCGAAAAGGCGGCCGGACTCCACGAAATGTCCGGCTACACCGAATTCTCCGAGCGGGTCACCAAGGTCCGGCTCGAGCTGAACAAGTTCCTCACCGACGCGGCGCTCGAAGGCAAGACCGTCGTCGGGTACGGCGCCCCTGGCAAGGGGAACACGCTGCTGAATCACTGCGGTATCCGCCCGGACGTGCTGCGGTACACCGTCGACCGCAACCCGTACAAGCACGGCCGGTTCACCCCCGGCACCCGGATCCCGATCCTGCCGCCGGAGCAGATCGAGGCGGACCGGCCCGATTACGTGCTCGTCCTTCCGTGGAACCTCCGGAAGGAACTGACCGCCCAGCTGTCCTTTGTGGACGAATGGGGCGGGAAACTGGTCTTCCCCATCCCGCACCTGGAAATCGTCGAGGTGAAGTCGTGAAGGTAGTCCTCTTCTGCGGCGGCTACGGCATGCGGATGCGCAACGGTGACGCGTCCGACGTGCCCAAGCCGATGGCCATGGTCGGCCCCAGACCCCTGATCTGGCACGTGATGCGGTACTACGCGCATTTCGGCCACACCGAGTTCGTCCTCTGTCTCGGCTACGGCGCGCACCACATCAAGGAATTCTTCCTCAACTACCAGGAGACCACCTCCAACGATTTCGTCCTGCGGCGCGGCAAGGCCGAACTGCTGTCGACCGATATCGCGGACTGGTCGATCACCTTCGTGCAGACCGGTCTCGAATCGGCCATCGGCGAGCGGCTGCGCCGGGTACGCCCGTACCTCGAGGGCGACGAGATGTTCCTCGCCAACTACGCCGACGTCCTCACCGACGCGCCGCTGCCGGAGATGATCGAGCGCTTCTCGGCCTCCGACGCGGGCGCGTCGATGATGGTCGTGCCGCCGCAGTCGTCCTTCCACTGCGTCGAACTGGGCGAGGACGGCCGCATCGGCGCGCTGACCCCGGTCAGCGAGATGCCGCTGTGGGAGAACGGCGGGTATTTCGTGCTGCGCCAAGAGATCTTCGACCACATCCCCGAGGGCGGCGACCTGGTGGCCGACGGCTGCGGCGAGCTCGCCAAGCAGGGCAAGCTGCTCGCGTATCCGTACCGCGGGTTCTGGAAGCCGACCGACACCGTGAAGGAACGCGTCCAGCTGGACGACGCCTACGCGCACGGAGACCGTCCGTGGGCACGCTGGGAACGCGAAACGGCGAGTACGGCGTGATCGAGCTCGGCACCGGCGGCGTCCGGCGGCTCGTCGCGCTCGGCGCGCACTGTGACGACATCGCCATCGGGGCGGGCGGCACCCTGCTGACGCTCTGCGCCGCCAACCTGGGCGTCCGGGTGGACGCGCTGGTCCTTTCCGGCGGTGGCACCGAACGGGAGGCCGAGGAGCGCGCCGCGCTCGCGGCCTTCTGCCCGGGCGCCGACGTCGAGGTCACCGTGCTCAAACTGCCCGACGGCCGGCTACCCGCGCACTGGGAAGAGGCCAAGAACGGGCTGGAGGAGCTGCGCCGCCGCACCGACCCGGATCTCGTCCTCTCCCCGCGCACGGCGGACGCGCACCAGGACCACCGCGGCCTGGCGAAGCTGGTGCCGACGGTGTTCCGCACCCATCTCCAGCTGGAGTACGAGATCGCGAAATGGGACGGCGATCTCGGCAAACCCACCGCGTACGTGCCGCTGTCGCCCGAATGCGCCGAGGAGAAGGTCCGCCTGCTGCAGGAGCATTACGCCTCCCAACGGCACCGGCCCTGGTACGACCGGGAAGCCTTTCTCGGCCTCGCCCGCATTCGCGGTATCGAATGCGGGCAGCGCTATGCCGAGGCTTTCGACCTCAAGAAACTGACGCTCGACCTCACTCCGAAAGGCTGAAAGCCATGCGTGTGCTGCTGACCGGGCACAAGGGTTACCTGGGCACGGTGATGGCCCCGGTGCTGGCCGCCGAAGGCCACGAGGTGATCGGCCTCGACTCCGGTCTCTACGACACCTGCGTCCTGGGCCCGAAGCCCGAAGACCCCGAAGGCTTCGAGGTCGACCTTCGTGACGTCACGGCCGAGCACGTGGCCGGCGTGGACGCGGTGATCCACCTCGGCGCGCTGTCCAACGACCCGCTCGGTTCGCTGGCGCCGGAGCTGACCTACGCCATCAACCACCACGCTTCGGTCAAGCTCGCGAAGCTGGCGAAGGACGCCGGGGTCAAGCGGTACCTCTACGCCTCGACGTGCTCGGTCTACGGCGCTTCGGGCGGCGACGGCCTGGTCGACGAGGACGCGCCGCTGCGCCCGGTCACGCCGTACGCCGAGTCGAAGGTGCGGGTGGAGGACGACGTCCAGGAACTCGCCGACGCCGACTTCAGCCCGGTGTACATGCGCAACGCCACCGCGTTCGGGTTCTCGCCGCGGCTGCGCGGCGACATCGTGCTCAACAACCTGACCGCGCACGCGCACCTCTCCGGTGAGGTGCTGGTGCTCTCCGACGGCACGCCGTGGCGGCCGCTGGTGCACGCCAAGGACATCGCGCGCGCGTTCGCGGCGGCACTGGTGGCGCCGAAGGAAGCGGTACACGGCAAGGCGTTCAACATCGGCACCGAACGCAACAACGTGACCGTCGCCGAGATCGCCGAAGAGGTCGTCGAGGCCGTTCCCGGCTCGACGCTGCGGATCACCGGCGAGGCGGGCGCGGATCCGCGTTCGTACCGGGTCGACTTCTCGCGGTTCCGCGCGGCGATCCCCGGCTTCGACTGCGACTGGTCGGTCAAGGACGGCGCCCTCGAACTGATCGAGGCGTACAAGACCCACGGCCTCACCGAACACGGCTTCCAGCGCCTGTTCACCCGGCTCGCGCGGCTGCAGGACCGCACCGCCGCCGGCGAACTCGACGACACCTTGCGGCGTCGCTGATGTCGCACCGGGACCTGGAGCCGAGCGCCGACCTGCGAAGGCTGGTCGAGCGCCTGTATCCGCTGTGCCGCAGCATCACCGGCGACGGCGTCCGCCGCACGCTGGAGATCGTCGGCGAGCATGTCCCGCTGGAGATCCACGAAGTCCCCACCGGCACCCAGGTGCTGGGCTGGACGGTGCCGCAGGAATGGAACATCCGCGACGCGTACATCAAGGACGCCTCGGGCCGCCGCGTGGTCGACTTCGCCGAGTCGAACCTGCACGTCGTCGGCTACAGCGTCCCGGTGTCGCGGAAGATGTCGCTGGACGAACTGCGCGGTCATCTCCACACGCTGCCGGATCAGCCGTCGTGGGTGCCGTACCGGACCAGCTACTACTCGCCGACCTGGGGTTTCTGCCTGGCGCAGGAAACCCTCGACGCGATGCCGGACGGCGAGTACGAGGTCCACATCGATTCCACGCTGGCCGACGGGAGCCTCACCTACGCCGAGCACGTCGTGCCGGGCGAGGTCAGCGACGAGGTGATCATCTCCTGCCACACCTGCCATCCGTCGCTGGCGAACGACAACGTCGCCGGGATCGCGATCGCCGCCGCGTTCGCGCAGACGCTGGAAAATCCGCATTACACGTACCGGTTCCTGTTCATGCCGGGCACGATCGGCGCCATCACCTGGCTCGCGCGCAACAACGACCGCGTCGGCCGGATCAAGGCCGGGCTCGTGCTCGCGTGCGCGGGCGACCCGGGATCGTTGACGTACAAGCGAAGCCGCCGGGGCGACGCCGAAATCGACCGTGTGCTCGCGTACGTCCTGGCCGATCGCGCGCACACGATCGTGGACTTCTCGCCGTACGGCTACGACGAACGCCAGTTCTGCTCTCCCGGCTTCAACCTCGGCGTCGGCTCGCTGACGAGGACGCCGTACGCGGGTTATCCCGAGTACCACACCTCGGCCGACAACCTCGATTTCGTTTCCACGGAGGCCATGGAGGAAACCCTCCAGACCCTGCGGGACGTACACGCCGTCCTCGACCGCAACCGCAGCTACGTCAACCTCAGCCCCTTCGGCGAGCCGCAACTCGGCAAGCGCGGGTTGTACGGCTCGCTCGGTGGGCGAAGCGACGCCAAACAAGCCCAGATGGCCATGCTCTGGGTGCTCAACCTCTCGGACGGCGAGCACAGCCTGCTCGACGTCGCCGAGCGGTCCGGGCTGCCGTTCGATTCCGTCGTCGCCGCCGCCGAGGCGTTGCACGACGCCGGATTGCTCAAGGACTAGAGGCCCCATGCGATCACTTCTGCGTTCCCAAGCCGTCCGGGCCATGGCCGGACGGCTCAGCTGGGGCCTCGGCGACCAGGCCGTTTCCAGTATCACCAACTTCGTGGTCGGCCTCTACGTCGCGCGTTCGCTCGGCACCACGGCGTTCGGCATGTTCAGCCTCGCCTGGGTCAGCTACGGCGTGGTGCTCAACCTCTCGCGCGGGCTGACGACGGACCCGCTGATGGTGCGGTTCTCCGGGGTGCCCACCGAAACCTGGCGGGCAGCGACCGCGAAGGCGACCGGGACGGCGCTCACCGCGGGCGTCGCCGCCGGTGCCGTCAGTGTCGTCGCCGGTCTCGTGGTGGGTGGCCCCCTCGGCGGGGCGTTCGTCGCGCTCGGCGTGGTCATCCCGGCGTTGCTGCTGCAGGACGCCTGGCGGTTCACCTTCTTCGCCGCGGGGCACGGGAAGAAGGCGTTCGTCAACGACGTCGTCTGGGGTATCGCGCTGATCCCGGCGCTGTTCGTCGCGCACCGGTGGTTCGACACGGTCGTCGCGTTCATCCTGGCGTGGGGCCTGTCCGGGGCGGTCGCCGCCGGCTACGGCTGCCTGCAGGCCGGGGTCCGGCCGGATCCGCGCGGCACGCTCGACTGGCTCAAACGGCACCGCGACCTCGGCACCCGCTACCTGATCGAAAACGTCAGCGCCAGCGGCTCGTCGCAATTGCGGATGTACGGCCTCGGCGCGATCGCGGGGCTGGCGAGCGTCGGTGCGGTGCGGGGCGCGGAACTGCTCCTCGGGCCGTTCTTCGCCCTGCTGATGGGACTTTCCCTGGCCACGGTGGCCGAAGGCTCGCGGGTGCTCCAACGGGCCCCGCACCGCCTCCGGCACTTCTGCGCGATTCTCGGCGCGGGCCAGGCGGCGGCGGCCCTGCTCTGGGGTCTCGCCTTGCTTCTGGTACCCCACGACGCCGGCCGGTTCGTGCTCGGCGACGTGTGGGATCCCGCTTCGGAACTGATCCTCCCGGTGACCATCGGTATCGCCGCGGCGGGATTCAACACCGGGGCGGCCGCCGGACTGCGTGCGCTCGGCGCTGCGAAACGGAGCCTTCGCGCCCAGCTGATCAACTCGGCCGGTTACACCGGCTTCGGGCTCATTGGCGCCTTCTTGGCCGGGGCGTCCGGATCCGCTTGGGGGGTCGCGTTGGCGATCACCGGCGGGTCGGTGGTGTGGTGGCTACAGCTGCTCGCCGCTCTCAAGGAACACCTGACTTCGGAGAAGGAAGAAATGAGGACGTCATGAGCACCGCTCCTCGGCTGAGCATCGGGCTCCCGGTCTACAACGGCGAGGACTACCTCGCCGAGTCGCTGGACGCACTCCTCGGCCAAAGCTACGAGAACTTCGAACTGATCATCTCGGACAACGCGTCGACGGACCGCACCGAAGAGATCAGCCGCGAGTACGCGAAGCTGGATTCCCGCGTCCGGTACGTGCGCCAGCCGGTGAACATCGGCTGCGCGCCCAACCACAACTACTGCGTCGACGTCGCGCGCGGCGAGCTGTTCAAATGGGGCTCCGACGACGACCTCTACGCGCGCGACCTGCTGGAGCGCTGCATCGAGGCGCTCGACGAGCATCCCGAGTTCGTGCTGTCGCACTCGTGGACGGCGATGATCGACGAGAAGGGTGTCGTCACCCAGGCGCTGAAGTACCCGCTCAACACGGTCTCGCCGCACGCCGCGGAACGTTTCCGCAGCACGCTGTTCGCCACCGGCGGGGACGACGACGGCTCGGTCATCCGCACCGAGGTGCTGCGCCGCGTCGCGCCGCTGGACAGCTACCACCACGCGGATCGCACGATCATCTCGGAACTGGCCCTGCACGGCCCGTTCCACCAGGTGCCCGACTGGCTGTACTTCCGGCGCGACCACCCCGGCCGCTCCGAGCACGAGCACCCGACCGTGCGCAGGCGGGCCGCCAACCTCGACCCGAAACGGGCCGACAAGCTCCGCCATCCGATGGTCCGGCTGCTCGGCGAGTACGTCCTGGGGTACGTCAAGGCGATCCGCAACGCGCCGATCTCCAGCGCGGAGAAGCGCGAATGCTTCCGCTACCTGCGGCAATGGCTGCTGAACCGGGCGGGGAACCCGGCCATGGGACGGATGCCCGTCCAGGCCGAAGCCGAACTCGGCCCGCGCGAGGTTTCCGTGGCCGCGGTCGTCGCCGGCCAGGAGGGACGAGTCCCTTGACCCCGCCCGCGAGGATCGGGCTGTTCGGTCTCCTCGGATCGGGGAACCTCGGCAACGACGGTTCCTTCGAGGCGGTTCTCGGGTACTTGCGCACGGATCATCCGGACGCCGCGCTCAGCGTGATGTGCGGCGGCCCGGAAATCGTCGCGTCGCGCCACGGACTCGAAACGACCGCCCTGAACTGGTACCGCGGTGAATACCGGACGGCATCGGGACCGCTGTCCATCGCCATGAAGGGCTTCGGGAAACTCGTCGACATCGTCCGCACGATGGCGTGGGTACGGCGCCAGGACGCCGTGATCGTGCCGGGGATGGGCGTCCTCGAATCCACCCTTCCCTTACGCCCCTGGGGTTTCCCGTACTCACTGTTGCTGCTTTCGGCATGCGGCAGACTCGTCGGCACCAAGGTGGCGCTGGTGAGCGTCGGCGCCAACGTGAGCACTCAGCGGGCCACCCGCGCGATCATCGGCTGGGCCGCGCGGCTGGCGGCGTTCCGGTCCTACCGGGACGAGCCGTCCCGTGACGCGATGCGCGAGATGGGCGTGGACGTCACGAACGACCGCGTCTATCCCGACCTGGCCTTCGCCCTCCCCGCGCCTTCGGAACCGGTGCGGCCCCGCTCCGTCGGGGTCGGGGTGATGGCGTATCACGGCGGGAACGAGGATCGCGCCCGCGCCGACGAGATCTACGAGTCCTATGTGGACAACATCACCCGGTTCGTGGCCAAGCTGGCCGGTGACGGCCGCCCGGTCCGGTTGTTCATCGGCGACCAGGCCGATCGGCAGGTCGTCGACGAGATCATGGCGAAGGTCGGTTCGCCGCTGATCGCCACGGCCGAGATGTCCACTTTGGACGAACTGCTGCGGGAGATGTCGGCCGTCGAGACCGTCGTCGCGACCCGGTATCACAACGTCCTGTGCGCGCTGAAGCTGGCGAAACCGACGCTGGGCATCGGATACGCCCGCAAGAACGAGGTCCTCATGACCACGCTCGGGCTCGGCGAGTTCTGCCAGTCCGCCAAGGAGATCGACTTCGAAGCGCTGGTGCGCCAGTTCGCGGAGCTCGAGTCCAGGGCGGGCGAGCTGTCCGAGATCGTGGCGAAACGAGGCGCGGAACAGGCACGGCTGCTGGAAGAGCAGTTCGCCGTCCTGTCGGCCGCCTTCCTGCCGATGGGAGTCCGATGAAGGCCATTCCGGTGCCCGCCATCGCGGGCGCGTACCTGTTCGAGCCGACCCCGCATGCCGACGAACGCGGCTTCTTCAGCCGCACGTTCGACGCCGACGTCGTCCGCTCGGTCGGAATCGACCCGAACGGATTCCTCCAGGACAGCGTTTCCCGGTCCCGCAAGGGAGTGTTACGCGGGATGCACCTCCGCTCGGGTCTCGGCGAGGCGAAACTGGTCCGGTGTTCGTGGGGCGCCGTCTTCGACGTCGTCGTCGACCTGAGACCGGATTCGCCGACGTACCTGGGCAAGGAGACTTTCGAGCTGTCCGGGGAGACCCAGGTTTCGCTGTACATCCCGGCCGGTTGCGCGCACGGCTTCCAGGCTCTCACCGACCACGCGGACGTCTCCTACCGGATCGACCGCGCGCACGACCCGGCCGAAGACGTCGCGATCGCCCACGACGACCCGGAACTGGCGATCCCGTGGCCGCTCCCGGTGGCGCTGATGTCGGAGCGGGACCGCGCCGCGCTCCCGCTTTCCGCTGTCCTACGGAACACGAGGTGAGGAGCATGACCCGCCATCTCCCCCGATCCATGCGGGCCAACGAACGCCTCCACGCGATGATCCCCGGCGGGGCGCACACCTACGCCAAGGGCGACGACCAGTACCCGGAGAACTTGGCACCGGTCATCTCGCACGGGCTCGGCTCGCATGTCTGGGACGTCGACGGGCACGAATACATCGAGTACGGCTCGGGGCTGCGCGCGGTCAGCCTCGGGCACGTGCACCCGCGAGTGAGCGAAGCCGCCCACCGCGAGATCGACCGGGGCACCAACTTCGCCCGTCCGTCCATTGTGGAGGAACGCGCGGCGACGAAGTTCCTCGAAACCGTGCCGACCGCAGAGATGGTCAAATTCGCCAAGAACGGCTCGGACGCCACCACGGCCGCGGTCAAACTCGCCAGGGCGGCCACCGGCAGGCCACTGGTGGCGATCTGCGGCGATCACGCGTTCTTCTCCATCGACGACTGGTTCATCGGCACCACGCCGATGTCGACGGGGATCCCGGACGGGATCACCGATCTCACCGTCTCGTTCCCCTACGGCGACCTTCCGGCGGCGGAACGGTTGCTGCGGGAGAACGCCGGCCGGGTCGCCTGCCTGATCCTGGAACCGGCCACCCAGCTCGAACCGCCCGCCGGGTACCTCGTCGGCCTGCGGGAACTCGCCGACCGGTACGGCTGCGTCCTGATCTTCGACGAGATGATCACCGGTTTCCGCTGGTCCGAGAAGGGCGCGCAGGGTCTCTACGGCGTCACGCCGGACCTCTCGACGTTCGGCAAGGCGCTCGGCAACGGGTTCGCCGTCTCGGCGCTGGCAGGCAAACGCGAGCTGATGGAACTCGGCGGCCTGCGCACCGCCAAGGAGCGCGTCTTCCTGCTGTCCACCACGCACGGCGCCGAAACGCATTCGCTGGCCGCCGCGATCGCGGTCATGGAGACCTACACCGAAGAAGGCATCGCCGCGCGGCTGCACGCGCTCGGCGACCGGCTCGCCGCCGGGATCCGCGAAGCCGCGGCCTCGGCGGGAGTCGAGGAACACGTCGTCTTGCGCGGCCGGGCGAGCAATCTCGTCTTCGGCACGCTCGACGCCGAGAAGAAACCGTCGCAGGACTACCGAACGTTGTTCCTGCGGCAACTGGTCACGGGCGGGGTCCTCGGACCGTCGTTCGTGGTCAGCAGCGCGTTGTCCGAAGCAGACATCGACCGGACGGTCGAAGTGGTCTCGCAGGCATGCCTCGTGTACCGCAAAGCGCTCGACGCGGATGATCCGGCGCCGTGGCTGGGTGGCCGTCCGGTGAAGCCGGTATTTCGGAGAAGGGTATGAGTTCAGGGATCGCAGACCGCTCGACCGGCACGCGGGTGCTCTGCGCCGCGTTGTCCGTACTACTGCTCCAGGTCGCCGTTGTGCACACAGCGGTGGCGTCCGAAGAGCCGACTCGAGGGGTGTGCGGCACGACCGTCGGCGTCCCTTCCGCCCCGGAAGGCGCCCAGGTCGTCGATCCAGGCACCGATCTGACCGACCGGACCCGGTTCAGCCCGCCGGGGACCACGTTCTGGCTGTCACCGGGCGAGCACACGCTGAGCCCCGACCAGTTCGGCCAGGTGATGCCCAAGGACGGCAACGTCTACCTCGGCGCACCCGGCGCCGTGCTCAACGGACGCGGGATCAACCGCGCGGCCTTCACCACCTCGGCCAAGGACGTGGTGATCCGCGGGCTGACCATCCGCGGCTTCGTCGCCGAACGCGACCAAGGCGTGGTCAATCACGATTCCGGCGACCACTGGACCATCGAAGGCAACGTCATCGAGGACAACGACGCCGCCGGGATGATGACCGGGACCGGCCAGCGGGTGATCGGGAACTGCCTGCGGAACAACGGGCAGTACGGCATCAACGCCTACCGGTTCGGCGCCGGGCTGGCCGACCTGGTGATCCAGGGCAACGAGATCACCGGGAACAACACCGGCGACTGGGAGACGAAGATCCCGGGCTGCGGCTGCAGCGGCGGGGCCAAGTTCTGGTCCGTCAACGGTGCCGACATCACCGGCAACTGGGTCCACCACAACCACGGTGTCGGGCTCTGGGCCGACACGAACAACAACGACTTCCTCATCGAAGACAACCTGATCGAGGACAACGACTCCGAGGGCCTGTTCTACGAGATCTCCTACAACCTGGACCTGATCGGGAACACGTTCAGGCGGAACGCGCTGGTGCAAGGCCGGAAACGGGCCGCGAAGGGCGACAACTTCCCGGTCGCCGCGGTGTATCTCAGCGAATCGGGCGGCGAGCCCAGACTGCCCGCCCGCACCGGCCGGATCGACATCCGCGGCAACATGTTCTCCGACAACTGGTCGGGGATCACGCTGTGGGAGAACGCCGACCGCTTCTGCAACAGCCCGGCCAACACCTCGACGCTCTCGTGTACGGCGCTGGTCTCCCCGACGTCCTCCTGCTCCGACCCGGGCATCGCGACCGAGCCGCTGTACAGCGACTGCCGCTGGAAGACGCAGCACGTTTCGGTGCACGAGAACACCTTCGAGTTCGACTCGTCGCTGGAAGGTTGTCTCGACCTGTGCGGGCGGATGGCGGTGCTCTCGAACTACGGGACCTTCCCGGCCTGGTCTCCCTACAAGGGACAGACGATCTCGGAGGCGATCACCTTCCGGCAGGACAACCGGTGGTACGACAACCAGTACTACGGTCCGTGGACGTTCGTCGCCCACGACACGTCGCGGCGGCTGACCGCGGCGCAGTGGCAGGCGTCGCCCTACCTGCAGGACACGTGCAGCGGCTTCGGAGAGACGGTGACCTGCTGAAGGTTCACCTGTAAGTGTCCATCTGGGACGGTCGATACCGGATTACCGTTCCAGTATGCCCGCGTTCCTCGTTGTACTGCTGCTGCTCGCGACAGGAGTCGTCCCGGCTTCGACGGCTCCTGTCGCGGCCTGCGCCGCGGGGCCGGTGAGCCCGGGGAAACCGGACGGCGCCGTGGTCGTCTCGCCGGGGACGGACCTTTCCGCGAAGACCCGCGAACTCCCGGCCGGCACGACATTCTGGCTGACCGAGGGCAAGCACACGCTGGACCCGGACGAGTTCGGACAGATCATCCCCAAGGACGGCAACGCCTACCTCGGCGCGCCCGGTGCCGTGCTGGACGGTGGCGGCGTCAACCGTTACGCGTTCACCCAGCAGGCGCGCGACGTCGTCATCCGCGGCCTCACGATCCGCGGTTTCGCGGCGCCGCGCGATCAAGGCGTGGTCAACCACGACTCGGGCGAACACTGGACCATCGAAGGCAACACGATCGAGGACAACCGCGGCGCCGCGATGATGGCGGGACCGCGTCAGGAGATCCTCCGGAACTGCCTGCGGAACAACGGGCAGTACGGCATCAACGCCTACCGGGCGGGCGACGGCATCACCGGGCTGCTCGTCGAGGGCAACGAGATCACCGGGAACAACACCGACGACTGGGAAACGAAGGAACCCGGCTGCGGCTGCAGCGGCGGCGCGAAATTCTGGGCGGTGAACGGCGCCGACGTCCGCGGCAACTGGGTCCACCACAACCACGGCGCCGGGCTGTGGGCGGACACGAACAACAACGACTTCCTCATCGAGGACAACCTGATCGAGGACAACGAGGCGGAGGCGTTGTTCTACGAGATCTCCTACAACGTCGTGGTCCGCGGGAACACCTTCCGGCGGAACACGCTCGTGCAAGGCCGGGCTTTCGCCGCTCGCGGGGACGATTTCCCGGTCGGGACGGTGTACATCTCGGAATCCGGCGGTGAGCCGCGTGTCCCTGCCCGGACTTCGCTGGTGGAGATCGTCGACAACGTCTTCGAGGACAACTGGTCCGGAATCACCCTGTGGGAGAATGCCGACCGCTTCTGCAACAGCCCGGCGAACACTTCTTCCGGCTCTTGCACGCTTCTCGTTCCTTCGGTCTCTTCCTGTTCCGCTCCCGGGATCTCATCGCGTCCGTTGTACGACGACTGCCGGTGGAAGACGCAGCGGGTTTCGATTCACGGCAACAAGTTCTCCCACGGGTCTTCCTGCTCAGGATATTGCGGGCGGATGGCGCTCTTGGCGAACTTCGGGACTTTTCCGGAGTGGTCGCCTTATCGGGGTTCGTCCGTTTCGGACGCTGTCACGTTCCGGCAGGGGAATCGGTGGTACGACAACGCTTACTCGGGTGAGTGGCGGTTCGTTGTTCATGACACATCGCGGACGGTGGGGGTTTCGGAGTGGCAGGGGGATCCTTACTCGCAGGATGCTTGTAGTTCTTTTGGGGATGGTGGGTGCTGAGTGGAGAGCAGTGGGGACCTCCCGCGACGATGTAGGAATTGGGACGTTGAGTGTCCCAATTCCTACATCGTCGCCACCTTTTCGACGTGAGAGGGACTTTCGCGCCACCCGAGAGCGGAAATTGTCGGTGGCGAGGCGCACGATGATCCGGTGCGACGAGGAACCTGGACTACCGATCCCCTGCTCACCGCCCCGGGTCATCCGGAGGTGGTCCGCGCGACCGATCTCGAACAGATCGGAGTGCCACGACGGACCATCTCTCGCCGATGCGCGGCGGGCGGGCCCTGGCAGACGCTCCTGCCCGGAGTCGTGCTGCTGAGCAGCGGCCCACCGAACGATGAGCATCGCGTCCGCGCCGCACTCCTCCATGCCCGTCGAGACGCGGTGCTCACCGGCGTTTGGGCACTCCGCCGACACGGTCTGGAAAGGGTTCCTCAGCAGGAGGAAATCCATGTCCTCATCCCGGCGAACCGCGGTGTGACCGATGCCGGGTTCGCCCGCATAGAGCGGACTCACCGCCTTCCACGCCCCCACTTCCGGGGAGATCTCCCGGTGGCGCCCGTCCCCCGAGCCGTCATCGACGCCGCCGGAAGACTCACCGGCGAAGACGAGATCCAGGCGATGATGGCCGAGTCCGTCCAACGCCGCTTCTGCACCACCGAAATGCTCACCTGCGAACTGGACCAAGCCGGCCGCACCGGAACCGCCCTGCCCCGGAAAGCCCTGGCCCCGCTCCTCGCCGGAGCGAGATCCGTCGCGGAGGCCGACGCTTGGCGGCTCTGGCGAAGATCCGGCCTCCCGCCCGGACACTGGAACGTCCCGATCTTCGACGCGAACGGGAACTACATCGCCACCCCGGACTTCTGGTGCGACGAGTGCGCCTTCGCCTGGGAGATCGATTCCTACCGCCACCACGCCGGCCTCGACGGCCATCGCACCACCGTCGCGCGCAACGCGCGTTATGTCGCGGCGGGGATCGTCGTGCTCCAGACGTTGCCGTCCCGGCTGCGCACCGAGCCGGCACAAGTCGAGCGCGAGCTGCAAGCCGCCTTCCGGACGGCGCAGGCCCGGCCGAGACCGAACGTCAAGCGGGCCGCATGAGCCGGTCCACCACCCAGCCCACCACCGGCACCACCGCGACAGCGACCCCGAACCCCCCGAAGGTGTCCGTCGGATAGTGCGCCCCCAGCGCCACCTCGGCCCACCCCATCGCAAGCCCCGCGAACGCGTCCAGCCCCACCAGCACCGCGACAGAGCCGCCAGTCCCGAGGCCCCGGACATCGATCACCAGCAGCGCGACAACGGTCGCGACGGTCACCGCGAAGGCCGTATGCCCGCTTGGATAAGAGAGGAACTCACCATGGATCAGACGGCCGGTCAAGGGTTTCAGTCCCGAGGTCAGCGCCACCGTCACCGCGCTGGCGGCCAGCATCAGGATCGCCGTACGCGATCGCCGGTGCCGCAGGCACAGCCAGCCGAACAGCGCGATCACCACCACCGCGCCCACCGGTTCGCCCGCGAAGTCGATGGCGGTCGCCAGGTACCAGAGCGGGCCCTCGACACGGTCGACGACGGGGAGCACGAGCGCGTCCAGTCCGGCGGTGTGCGAGGTCCCGGCGTAGCGCAAGCCGAGGACGAGGGCGACGACGAAGCCGAAGACGCCCAGTGTCCAGAGCGGGATCCGCGCCCGTGGCGGGACCGCGGGCGGACCGGTGATCACGCGTCGATCGCGGCCTGGTAGCCGCCGATGAGCCGTTCGAGACCGACCTTCGGGGTGAACTCCTGCTCGTACACCAGCCGGGCCGCCCAGCCCATCTCCTGGTTTCGTTCGGCGTCGCCGACGATCTCGCGCAACCGGTCCGCCAGCGACTCGGGGTCCCCGGGTTCGTGCAGCAGGCCGGTGACGCCGTCTTCGACGAGTTCGCGGAAGGCGCCGTGCGCGGCGGCGACGGTGGGGACACCGGCGGCCATCGCCTCGACCACGACCAGCCCGAACGCTTCCAGCCAGTCCGACGGGGCGATGACGGCGTTCGAGCGGACGATCAGGTCTTGACACTCCACTTTGGACTGAAGGCCGACGTAGCGGACGTCGTCCCGGCCGTGGGCCCAGCGCGCGACCTCGTCCTGCATCGGGCCGGTGCCGGCGATCACCAGCGGCGGCACCGGGCCGCCCGCCGCGACGAGCCGGTCCCAAGCCTTCATCAGCAGGCCGATGCCCTTTTCCTCGGTGATCCGGCCGAGGAACAGCAGGTGCTCCCCCGCGCCCTTGCGCGTCTTGCCCGGGTCGGTGACGTAGTTGTACTTCACCGCGAGCCGCTCGGCGGGCATCCCGCCGGCGATCAGGATCTCGCGTTGCGCCCGCGAAATGCAGAAGAACCGCGAAACGCCGGTCCACCAGCGGTTGCGGTTCAGCACCATGCTCGCCGCCATCGGCACGGTGGCGAGCCCCGAGCCGCGGTAGCACCCGTGCCGCACCGCCGGGATCGGCTTGCGGCCCACGCAGTCGGTGCAGATGTAGCCCTCGCGGTACAGCGTGCCGGGCGGGCAGATCTGGGTGTAGTTGTGCAAGGTCGCGACCGTCGGGACCCCGGCGTCCGTGCACGCGGCCAGCACGGACGGCGAAAGCAGCGGGAACGTGTTGTGGATGTGCACGACGTCCGGCCGGTCGTCGGCCAGGCGCCTGGCCAGTTCCGCGCGCACCGCCCGGTTCCACGGCACCCGCAGCGGGACGACGGCCTTGCGCGGCAAGGACATCTCCGCGATGTCGTCGCTGCGCCGCTCGAACAGGCCGACTTCGTGCCCGGCCTCGGCCAGCAGCGCGGTCTCCTGGTCGACGACGTTGTTCTCCCCGCTCGGCTGCTCGGATCGGTACCGATTGTGGATCACGAGGACCTTCACACAGTCTCCTTGAGAAACTCCGGGTTCTCGGCGGGCACACGCACCAGCAGCGACGCGGCCAAGGCCAGGTGCAGCAGGTACGGCGACGCGTCGCCGAGGCCCGCCTCGGTGTAGGAGGCGGAAAGACAGTAGGTGATCAGGAAGATCGCGCAGGCCCTGGCCGGCGACGGCGGCCGCAATACCGCGACCACCACCAGCACGAGCAGGAACGCGGCCACGATCGCGATCCCGACATAGCCCTGTTCGTGGTACACGGCGAGCCAGCTGCTGTCGATCGGGAGCCCGTCGTAAGACTTGTCGGTCAGCCCGACACCGAACAGGTACTCGAGCGTCGTCCGCGGCGCGTCGAGCAGCGCGTCCCACACCTTCGCGCGGCCGGTGAGGCTGGAGAAGTTCTCCTCGGACTGGCCCCGCAGGAACCAGGTCTGCAGCAGTCCGCCGAGCGCCGCCACGCAGAACACCCCGCCGAGGACCAGCCCGGTGAACACCTTGCGCGCGCGGGCGCTGGACATCCACTGCGACATCAGCGCGACCACGGTCCCGGCCACCAGGCCGAGCATCGCGGTCCGGGTGTGGGTCAGCAGCAGGATCGCGAACGACGGCACGATGACGACCAGCGCGTTCCGCCGCTCCAGTTTCCCGCCGAGCCACAGCAGGGTCGTGAGCCCGATGACGATGGCCGCGTACTGGCCGACCTGCGGCGGGGTCAGCGGCCAGAGCGTCCCGGTGAGCCGTCCGCCGTATTCGAACGGCATCGCCTTGCCCGGGCTCAGCGCGAGCCCGATCACCACGGTCACCAGCACCACGCCGTAAGCGCGGATATGGGTGCGGACCAGGTCGAGGCCGCCGTTCCACCAGCGGGTCAGCAACCACAACGTGCTGAGGAAGAGCCCGAACCGGAAGCAGCGGAACAGCGCGCCGTAGCCGCCTTCCAGGTTCAGGCTCGCGACCACGCTCAGCACCAGCAGCACCGTGAGCAGGAAGAGATACGCGCTCGGCCTGATCCGCAGCCTGGCGTTCAGCGCGAGCGCGATCAGGAACGCGGTGCCCAGCGCGCCCATGGTGATCAGCTGGCTGACGGACCTCGGCAGCGGGATGACCGTCTTCGCCCCTGTCGAGCCCAGCGTGTTGATGATCAGCAGCGTCCAGGCGATGCCGACCGCCTTGGGCGTGCTCCGGATCGCCGCCGCCGGACGGACCGCGGATTCGAGCATGTCAGCCACCTCCCGCACGGGTCAGTTTGCTGCCCTGGTCCTGTTTGTACGGCGCGCCCTGCCACTCGCCGAAGCCGAGGACGCGGCTCGGCTCGAACGCGACGAAGTTCCAGGGCCCGGAGTAGACGTTGTCGTAGAACCGGTTGCCCTGGTGGAACGTGATCGCCTGCTGGACGACCTCGCCCTTGTACGGCGACCACTCCGGGTACGTGCCGAAGTTCGCGAGCATCGCCATCCGCGCGCAGCTCTCTTCACAGCCGGCGACGGCCGGGTCGAGCACGAACCGGTTGTGGTGGATCTCGACGCGCTGGGTCTTCCACCGGCAGTCGGCGTTCAACCCGCCCGCCGCGATCGCGGGCTGCGCGCATTTCGCCTGCTCGGGCACCAGCCGTGTGCAGGACCCGGACGAGGTGTTGGCCGGGCTGTTGCAGAACCGGTCGGAGTTCTCCCACAGGGTGACGCCGTTCCAGTTGTTCTCGAACGTGTTCCCGGAGATCTCCAGTTTGTCCGTCCGCGCCTTCACCCTCGGCTCGCCGCCGGATTCGGACACGTAGATCGACGCGACCGGGAAGCTGTCGCCGCGGTCGATGTAGCGCTTGCCGTCCACCGCGTTGTTGCGGCGGATGGTGTTCCCCGCGATGACGGCGTTGTAGCTGGTCTCGTACATCAGCGCCGCGCCGTCGTTGTTCTCGATGACGTTGGCCTCGATGCGGAAGTCGTTGTTGTTCGTGTCGGCCCACAAGCCGACGCCGCGGTTGTCGTGCACCCAGTTGCCGGTGATGTCGGCGCCGTCGACCGACCAGAACTTGATCCCGCCGGAGCAGCCGCAGCCGTCGATCTTGGCTTCCCAGTCACCGGTGTTGTTGCCGGTGATCTCGTTGCCGTCGACGACGAGACCGGTGATCCGGTTGTCCTGCGCGTAGGCGTTCATCCCGTATTGCCCGTTGCGCCGCAGGCAGTTCCCGCGGACCTGTTGCCGCGCGCCCGCCATCAGCGCCGCGCCGTCGTTGTCCTGGACGGTGCTGTGCTCGATGACCCATCCGTCGGCCGAGTCGTGGTTGACCACGCCTTCGTCGTGCGGCGCGGCGAAACCCTGGACGGTCAGGGTGCGGATCTTGACGTCGGCGGCGTTCCCGGAGAAGGCGTATTGGTTGATCTTTCGGCCGTCGAGGATCGCCTTCGGTCCGCCGATGTAGACGTTGCCCGGCTTCGGGTTGACCTGGTCGTAGCGGTCGTCGCCGAGTTTGTGCGTCCCCGGCGCCAGCCAGAACGTCGTCCCGGCCGGGTTCGAACGGGTCTTCGTGGCGAGGTCGCCCTGCACCGCCGGGTCGATCTTCACCGCTCCCGCCGGCGCTTCGGCCGGGCCCTCCGGCAGCTTGTCGCACACCTGCGCGGAGGGTGGCGGCTTGGCCGGATCCGGTCCCGGTTCCTCGACCGGGGTCGTGCAGGCGGTGAGCGTCAATGAGCCGAGCAGCACCAGAAGCGCTGCCCGGCGGAGGCGGTGCGGTCGTGCGATCACAATGGAGGGTCCTCGTTACCTGATTCGAAGGTGAGCACGCTGGTGAACGTGGCACCGTCGGCGACGGTTCCGCCACCGAGCAGGGTCCACGCGGGCTCGCGACGGCCGAACCCGGCCGAATACCAGCCCATCGGCGGCGTGGTCTCGCCGCGATGCGCCGACCAGGTGAGCTCCGGTGGGAGCTCGAACGAAGCCGACCTGTCCCGGCCGTCGACCGTCCACGACAGGACGGCCCTGCTCCCGGCCAAGACGACCTCGACGGCGGGTCCGAGGTGGAACGCGAGGCGGCAGAGCTGTGCCTCGCCGCCTCGAACCTCGTCGAGAATCCTCAGGTCAGTGCCGTCCAGCTCCACCGAACGCCGGTGCACGGACGGTGCGTAGCCGTCGTGTTCCGCGCTCCAGCGCGACGGCGTTCCCGCCGCGATCACGGTGGTCACCGCGTGTTTCGTCCACAGGAACGGCCCGCCGGAAACGGACTGGTCGGCGCGGGAGAGTTCCAGCGTGTTGTGCCCTGCCGTGGACCGGAAGTACGACCGCCACTTCGGTTCGCCGTGGTAGCAGTAGGTTCCCGGGTCGGCGAGGAGGTCGACGCCGTCGTGCCGGACCTCCACCGAGAGCGCGTCCGCGTGCGCGTGGGCGGCGATGGACAGGAAGCCGTGCGGCCCGCCGTCGCACCGGCACCAGATTTCGCCGTCCCGCAGGATCGTCATTCCCGCGTCGGCGAAATCGTCCCGCCGCCGCACCGGGCGCCGCGCCTCGACCGGGATGTCCTTGGCCAGCGCGGAAAAGAGCTGCGTGCGGACGTCACCACCCGGTGTCTCCGGCCACCAGTCCAACCGTCCGAAAAGGACGGATCCGGTGTCGATCAGCGACGCCCAGCGGCTCGTCTCGGCACCGTCGACGATGAGACCGAAGCCGTCGTCCGCGTCGCCTTGCCGCGGCGGCCTCAGCCGATTGTCCACAATGGACGCCAGTGCGTCGGTCATCCGGAGCAGCACGAGCCAGGTCGACTCGGGCACCGCGACACCGGCGGCCTTCGCCTCCAGCGCCCCGGCGAGCCCCAGCTCCAGGACGAGCCCGTGGTACTCGGTGGCGAGTTCCCGGTTGAGGCCGGAGTCGAAGGTGTTGTGCCGCAGCATCTTGTCCAGCGACGCCAGCGCCGAATCCCGCCACCGGGCGGATTCCGGGAACCAGGCGAACGCGCAAGCCGCGGCGAGCTGTCCGGCGTCCTCGGCGATCACATGGTTGTTCGCCGAGGAACCCCGGCTCGGGAACGCGGCCAGCCAGCGCTGGTGGTGCCAGATCTGGTTGAGCGCCACGGGGTTGTCCTCGAACAGCGCCGGCGCTTGCGCCCAGCCGTCGAGCAGCCGCCGGACCCACACCCACGACAGCAGCCGGATGCCGAGTTCGATCCCGCTGACCCAGTGCACCCCGCGCATCGGCGGGTTGGCCGCCCACCACGACTTCAGGTGCGCGGCGACGCGTTCGGCGTACCGGTCCTCGCCGGTCAGAGCGTACGCGGCGGCCAGCACGGTGAGGTGCTGATGCCGCGACGGCTCCCAGATCTGCTTGATGTCGCCGACGGTCTCCTCGCTCCGGTACGGGATGTCGAAGGAGTACACATCGGACGGTGCGCGGCGCCCGGTCTTCGGGTCGTGCGACCAGTCCGGGTCGACGAGGTCGTCCCGCTCGACGCCGAAATACTCGGCGCGCCCGTCCATCAGCCGGTCGGCGGTGACGAGCAGATCCTTCACCGCTTCACCGGATACGGCGGAGAGGACGTCTTCACCGGGCACCGTCGCGAATCGCCGGTCCGGCAGCCAAGCCGGCGTCTCGCTCGCGACCCCGCGCCACTGGCGTTTGCGCACGACGTCGGTGACGCGGCCCGCGACCTCGGCGGGCCCCATCCTCGACAGTCTTCGCAGGTACCAGGACGGATCCATCAGCCCAGCCCCTCCTTGGCGTTGATCCGCACCGGAGCACCGGTCTCCAGGCTGCGGTTCACCGCGAGCGTGGCCAGCGTCGTCGAAACGAGCGACTCGACCGACACCGGCATCGAAACGCCGGTCGTCAGCGTGTTCACGAACGCTTCGAGCTCGGCGGCCTGGCCCTTGTCCCGCCCCTTGGGGATGCGGGAGCTGGCCCACTTCTTGCGGCCGAACACCGACGCGCGCGCGAAGTCGTCGAACTTCAGCACCTTGCCGTCGGCGGTGACGTCGATCGTTTCCTTGGGGAACGCCGACGAACCGCTGGTGGTGTACGCGATCGACGCGGTCGAGCCGTCCGGGTAGCGCAGCAGGATCTGCAGGTCCTGGTGGCCGGGGGTCGCGGTGGCGTACACGGACACCGGGTCGGAGCCGAGCAGCCAGCTGACCGTGTCGATGAAGTGGCCGCCCTCGCCCGCGAAACGCGAACCCTCGCTGTCGGCCTGGTTGTACCAGCTGCCGGCGTCGAGCTGACCGGCGTTGACCAGGTACCGCACGGAGGCCGGGCCGATCCGCGGTCCGAAGTGGAGCATCGACTCGTTCAGCAGCGGCGCGAACCGGCGGTTGAACCCGACCTGCAGCCGGTCGTTGCCGGATTCCTCGATCGCGCCGAGGACGACCTCGAGTTCCTTCTCCGACAGCGCGAGCGGCTTCTCGACGAACACGGCCTTGCCCGCGAGCAGCGCGCGCCGGGTCAGCTCGGCGTGCGAGCTGTGCCGGGTCACGATGAACACGGCGTCGATCGAGGAGTCTTCGAGCATCGTGTCGAGATCGGTGGTGGCTCGGGCGAAGCCGAACTTGCGCTTGGCGTTCGCGCCGGAGAGCGCGGAGGTGGTGACGACTTCGTAGAGGTCGATGTACTCCATCTCCGCGAGATGCGGGAGGAGCATCGAGGACGCGTAGTTGCCGGCGCCGATGAAGCCGATCCGCAAGCTGCCGGGCTTCGGCACCGCCCGGACCGACGCGGTCTTCGGCATGGTGACCGCGGCGACCTGCTCGGTGACGGCGACCGGGCGCTTCTCGTACTCGAACAGCACCGCGACGGCTTTGAGCTCGCCCTCGTTCAGCTTCCGATACGTCTCGACGGCGTCGGAGAAGGCCGAGACGTGCGAGATCAACGGCTCGACGTCGAGGCGGCCGCTGCCCATCAGGTCGACGACGCATTCGAGGTTGCGGCGCTCGGTCCAGCGGACCTGGCCGATCGGGTAGTCGCGGCCTTCGAGTTCGTACTCCGGGTCGTAGCGGCCGGGGCCGTACGAGCGGGAGAACCGGACGTCGAGTTCCTTTTCGTAGTAGGCGTTCCACGGCAGGTTCAGCGAGCATTTGCCGATGTCGATCACCCGGCCGCGGTCGCGGGCCAGCTTCGCGGCCAGCTCCACCGGCTCGTTCGTGCTGCCGCCCGCGGCGAGGTACACCTGGTCGACGCCGTGCCCGGAGCTGATCTCCGCGACCGCGGTGTCGATGACGCCGGAGCCGGGATCACCGCATTTCAGCGCACCGAGCCGTTCGGCGATCGCGCACCGCGCCGGGTCCGGGTCGACGCCGACCACGCGGACCCCGGAGGCGACCAGCAACTGCACGACCAGCTGGCCGATCAGGCCGAGCCCGATGACCAGCGCGATGTCGCCGATCTGCGGTTCGCCCTGGCGGACGCCCTGCATCGCGATCGAGCCGACCGTGCCGAACGCGGCGTGCCGCGGGTCGACGCCGTCGGGCACCTTCGAGTAGAGGTTCTTGGGCACCCAGTTCAGTTCCGCGTGCAGCGCGTGCTCGTTCCCCGCGCACGCCACGTAGTCCCCGACGGCGACGTCGTCGATGCCCGCGCCGACCTCTTCGACCACGCCGCACAGCGAGTACCCCAGCGGCGTGTACGAGTCGAGCTTGTTCATGGCCTTGCGGTAGGTGGCGCCCAGCCCGTTCGCCGCGACGCTCTGCATCACCTTCGCGACCTGATCCGGCCGCGCCTTCGCCTTGCCCACCAGGGAAAGGCTCGCCTCGGACACCTTCATCATCTCGGTACCGGTGGAGATCAGCGAATAGGCGGTGCGGACCAGCACACCTCCCGGTTTGCACGCGGGCACTTCGACGTCGAGGAGTGCCAGCTCCCCGCTCTTGTAGTTCTGCACTACCTGCTTCACGTCGCTCCTCAGCGATCAGGTGGTCCGGGCCGCGACGGCGCCGCGATACCAGTACTCGAGGGTCAAGATGTGCCAGAGATGCTTGGACCGGTCCTGCTGCCCGGACGCGTCTTCGTCGACGAGCCGTTGCAGGGCCTCCCGGCGGAGGAACCCGGCCTTCACCAATTCACCTTCGTTCGTCACCTCGCGCACCAGCGGCGCGAGGTCGCGGCTCATCCAAGCCCGCAGCGGCGCGCTGAACAGCCCCTTCGGCCGGTGCACGATCTCGGCGGGAAGGATGGACAGCGCCGCTTCCTTGAGCGCCATCTTCCCTTGGCGCTTCACGATTTTCTTGTCGCCAGGGATCCGGAACGCGGCCTTCACGACCTCGATGTCGACGAACGGCGTCCGCACCTCGGTGGACGCGGCCATGCTGGACCGGTCGGTGTAGGCGAGGTTGAGCCCGGGCAGGAACAGCCGGGAATCGGCGAGGCACATGCGGTTCACGAAGTCCGACAACGTGTTGTCGTGGTAGGTGTCCGCGTGTTCGGTGATCACGTCGTCCACCGCGCCCGCGAGATCCGGGTTCAGCAGGCCGACGAGTTCGGCCTGGTCGTACATCGTGTAGCTGCGCCGGAACGCGGTCTCCTCGGGCAGCTCCGCGAACGAGAGGAATCGCTTGGCGAACCGGACGGAACGGAACCCACGCTTCGACGTCGCCACCGGCAGTCTGTCCACAAGGGACTCCACGGGCCTTCGCACGAGACCCGGAACCCGTTGGTACTGCACGGCGAGCGTGTTCGCGAGGTGTTTGCGGTATCCGGCGAACAGCTCGTCGGCGCCCATGCCCGAAAGCATCACCTTGACACCGGCCTCACGGGCGGCGGTGCAGATCAGGTAGCTGTTGATCGCCGCCGGGTCGCCGATCGGCTCGTCGAGGTGATACGTCATCCGCGGCAGCAGATCCAGCACCTGCGGCGCGATCTCGATCTCGTGCAGGTCGACGCCGAACTTCGCGGCCACCTTCTTCGCGTACATCAGGTCGTCCGGCATGGCCTCGAACTTCGCGTCCTCGGCGCGGAAACCGATGGTGTACGCGGAGATCCCCGGCCGCTCGCGGGCGGCGATCGCGGTCAGGTAGCTGGAGTCGAGCCCGCCGGAGAGGAACGTCGCGACCGGCACATCCGAGATCAGGTGCTTGCGCGTCGAGTCCTCGATGACGGCGTTGAGGTCGAACTCGCCCTCATAGGCCGCGCCCTCTTCGGCGACCTGGCGCAGCGACCAGAACGTGCCACGCTCGACGTCGCCGTTCGGCCGGAACCGCGCCCAGCTGCCCGGCGGCAGCTTCTCGGCCTCGCGGAACGCGCAGCGGCCGTCCGGGACCCAGTAGTAGAGCAGGGAGGCGACGAGCGCGGTGTCGTCGACCGTCAGCGAGCCGCCCAGTTCGGCGGCCAGCGCCTTCAGCTCGGACGCGAACGCGACGCCCTTGCCGCGGCGCACCAGGAAGAGCGGCTTGATGCCGAGCTGGTCTCGCACCAAGGTCAAGGCGCCGGAACGCTCGTCGAAGACACCGAACGCGAACATGCCGCGAAGCCGGTGCAGGCCGTCGGTGCCCCACTTCCGCCAGGCTTCCAGCAGGACCTCGGTGTCGGACGTGCCACGGAAGCGCACACCGGCGGCTTCGAGTTCCTTCCGCAGTTCCGGCGCGTTGTACAGCTCGCCGTTGTAGGTGAGCGCGAGCCCGTCCTTGACCATCGGCTGCGCACCGGTCTCGGTCAGGTCGACGATCGACAGGCGCCGATGTCCTAAGTGGACTTCGCCGTGATCGTACCTGCCGGAACCGTCCGGGCCCCGGTGCGCGAGTGTCTTGGTGAGCCGATCGGTGAGCGGTCCCCCGTCCGGCCAGGAATAGGCCCCTGCGATACCGCACATCTGCTTTCGCTCCCCCTACAAGGCTTCGGCGTTGTCCGGTGACACAGGCGAGAATCGTTTGGTCGGCTGATCGGCGTTGTCGTGCTCTTCCGGCCGCTTGTACGGCGTCGGATGCCGCCGCCCGTTCTTCTTCTCCCGGGGGAACATCTCGACCGGTTTCGGCGCGGGCCCGTGGACCCGCTCGACCGGCATCCGCCGCATCGGTGAGGTCTTCCGCTCGGGCACCGGACGGCTTTCGGGCACCGGCCTGCTCTCCGGCACGGCACCGGCGCGACCGCGCAACGCGGTGTGCAGGCCGTCCCACAGCGTCCCGTCGGTGTGGTCGCGCGGATCCGGGTCCACCACGACGACGCCGATGATCGGGATCCGCCGGTCCGCCAGCTGACGGGCGACGGTGTGCAGCCATTCGGTGTTCGCGTACCCGGTGCGCACGACGAGGATCGTCTCCTCGCCGAGGAATTCGAGGTCGGTCCACGCCGTGCCGGGCTCGATCGAGCCGACGCCGATACGCCGTTCCTTCGCCGCCACCGGGATGTCGCCGCGGTCCAGCACCGTGATCGGGCCTTCGCCCGCCAGCTCGCGGAGGTTCGTCTTCGGCAGGTCGTCGACGAGCGAGACCGGCCCCTTCTCGGCCAGCTCGCGCGCCATGTCGACGGCGAGCGCGGCGGTGATCTGACGGGCGCCGAGGTCGAGCAGCGACACCGAACCGCCCTCCGGCCGGACCGCGCGGACCAGCGTCGCCGCGACCCGCTGCCGCCCGGTCGCCGCGCGCGACGACCGCAGGAACCGCGGCGGCTTGGACAGCTGCGCGATCACGGAGGCGCCGAGGTGCTGCGAGATCTCGCGGCGCAGCACCGGCCGGTCCTTCACCACGCTCGTGATGGCCGCGAGCCCCAGTCCGACGAGCAACCCCAGCGCGAAGCCGATCCCGGCGTCCGTGGCGAGGGTCTTGAGCAGCGAATGCGGCAGGATCCGCGGCGCGTCCACGATCTGCGTGCCGGCGGCGACCTTCGGCGTGCCGATACCCGCCTCCTGCGCGCGGCCGTCGTAGTCGGAGATCTTGGACGTCAGCTCGGCGCGGCGCGAGTACAGCCGTTCCAGCTGAGCGGGGTTGGCGTTGCGCCCCTTGGCCTCTTCGGTGACGATCGACGCTTCGATCGGGGTGAGCTCGTTCTGCGCCTGGTTGCGCTGGTCGAGCAGGGCCTTCTGCTGCGCGGCCGCGGCCGCCTGGTTGCGGCCGATGTACTCGGCGATGAAGGCGTCGGAGATCGCCTGCGCGCGGGCCAGCGCCTCGTCCTTGGTCTTGCCCTTGACCGTCAGCTGGAGGACGTTGTTCGTCAGGCCGAGCCCGTCGTAATCCTTGAGGAATTCCTCCGGCGCCTGGGTGCTGTTGAGCTTCTTGAGCGCCTCGCCCGCGGTCTTCGTCGTCTTGAGCACGGCGACGTCGGTCCGCATCAGGGTTCCGCTGTCGGTCGGCGAGTCGTCGGGGTGGATCACGAGGATCTGCGCGACCGCGGTCGGCGGCGACGGCAGGAGCATCGCGACCAGCCCGCCGGCGATCAGCCCCAGCAGGGCGGTGGCGACCCACAGCCGACGTCGTCTCCGTACCGAGACGACCAGCCGCTGCAGGTCGACGAGCGGCTCGGACTTCGCTTTTTCGGCGCTGGTCACGCTGTACCTGCCAGTGCTTCGTGGTCGGACGGGGCGGGCGTGCCGGGCCGGGTGCGAGCGGGCCGGACCGGCCGGATCAGCACGGTGCCCACCATGGCGAGACCGGCGTCGGCGATGGCTTCGGAGATCCCGACCAGCTCCCACGCGGACCGGGCACCGAGGCTCGTCACGACGAGGACGCCTTCCGCGTCGGTGTCCGCGACGACGGGCCGTGCCGGGGACACCGTCACGACGGTGAACCACCTCTCGGAGAGGGCGGCGAGCCGTTCGGCGGCCGCCTGGCCGGTGGGATCGCCGCCGGCGGCGACCACGAGCAGCCGGCGGCGCGGCAGCCGGGAGATCAGGCGCCGGTACAAGACGTCGGAGTCGATCTCGTCGGCGAAGACGTCGACCCGCGGGACGTTCCACGGCCGGTCGTCACGGAGGAGCTTGGCCCGCAAGGTGGTGTCGCTCGGCGGTTGTTCGACGGCGTCGAAGGTGGCCAGCACCGGGCTGCCGATCGCCGCGGCGATCTCCTCCTCGTCCCGCGGCCGCCGGTCGGTGCGGGCGGTGAAGAGGTGGCCGAACAGGCCGATGAAGAAGAACAGCGCCGCGCCGCCCAGAGCGAGCTGCGGGAGGGTGGGCGCGGCCGCCGACGACGGCAGTTCGGCCGAGCCGAGGACGACCATGTTGCCGAGGCCGCTGGCGGTGTCGGCCGCGTTCAAACTGGACATCGCCGACTCGATCGTCGAGCGCAGGCCCTGCAGTTCGGTGCGGAGCTGGACGCTCTCGACGGTCGTCTTGCCTTCGTTGACCTTCGCGGAGAGGTCGCTGATGCGCTGGTTCGTCTGCGTGACCTGCTGCCGCAGCGTCTCGCGGCGTTCCTGCGCCAGCTGGACCGCCGCGTCCCCGGAACCGGCGATGATCTGCGTCGAGTACTTCACGAACTCGCTCGCGAGCTGATCGGCCATCCGCTGCGCCTGTTCGGCAGTGTCACCGGTCGCCTCGATGGTGATGACATTGCCCTGCGCGACCGACGTGGCCACCTTGGCCCGCAGATCGGCGCCGGTCTGCCCGTCGCCGAGCCCGGCGGCGGCCCGGTCGAGCACGACCGAACTGGTCGCCACCTCGGCCTGGGTGAGCAGCTCGTCCGCCTCGCGCGGGCCCTGCAGCAGCACGCTGGACGTCGTCCGGTAGCCGGGGGAAAGGATCACCGACGATCCCGCGCCGACCAGGGCGCCGAGGAGGGCGAGGACCACCAGGGTCCGCCACCTCCCGCGCAGAACCTGTCCGATCATGGACAGGCGCACCGTGTCGTCAGTCAAAGCCGGGGTCTCCCATCGGTGCGTGCGGGTGCAGCATCAATCCCGTCGGAGTGACCGCGGTGTTGGTTACAGGATCGCCGGAGTCTTGTTCAAAACGCGACCGGGAAGCCGATCAACGGACGGCGGCCGCATAGGCCGCGAGCAGGGCTTTCTGGGAGTTCTCCCACGAGAGCGGCCCGGCGACGCGCGCCCGGCCCAGCTCACCCATCCTCGCTCGCTCGTCCGGCGAATCGAGCAGATGCGCGATCAGCTTCGCGAACTCCGGCTCGTCGTTGGCCGGCGCGTAAAGCGCGGCCTCGCCCGCCGAAACCCGCGCCTCCCGCAGTTCGAAGGAGACGATCGGACGGCTCATCGCCATGTACTCCATGATCTTGTTCATGGTCGACACGTCGTTGAGCGGATTCAGCGGATCCGGCGAAAGGCAGACGTCGGCCGAGGACAGGTAGCGCAGCAGGTCCTCGTCGGGGATCCGGCCGGTGAACTCGACCTGGTCGTCGAGCTTCAGTTCCTTGGACAACGCCACCATGGCGTCGAAGGCGTCACCGGAACCGATGAACACGGCGTGCCAGTCGGCGCGGCCGACCTCGTCACGCAGCGACGCGAGCGCGCGCAACGCGTAGTCGACGCCGTCCTGCGGGCCCATCACGCCGAGGTACGCCAGCAGATGCGGCTTGCCCTTCTTCAGTTCCGGCTCGGCCGGGACCATGTGGAACCGCTCGACCACGGGCGCGCTGCGCACGACGAAGACGTCGTCCGGCGACTTGCCGCCGCGCTTCACAGCGACGTCCTTGTAGCTCTCGTTGGTCGCGATGACGACGTCGGCCGTCTTGTAGGTGCGGCGCTCCAGGGCGCAGACCGCGCGGTACAGGAAATCCTCGCCGCGGTCGAAGCGCGAGAGGTACAGCTCAGGACAGAGGTCGTGCTGGTCGAAGATGAACTTCGCGCCCTGGCGCTTGAGGTACAGCGCGACGAGGAACAGCATGTCCGGCGGATTGCAGGCGTGCACGACGTCGACGCGGCCGACCTTGCGGGCCAGGCGAAGCGTGTGCCACAGCGCCGATCCGTACTCCTGGACGTACCCGGCCGGACCACCGGTGGCGGCCTTCAGCGGGTACCGCAGGATGTGGACGCCGTCGATGGTGACCTCGGCTTCGGTGTCCCGTTTCGTCCCTTGTGGACAGATGACGTGGACTTCCCAGCCGGCGTCGCGAAGGGTCTGGCATTCCTGCCAGACGCGGCGATCGAAGGGGACGGAAAGGTTCTCGACGAGGATGAGAGCTTTACCAGGCAAGACCGACATATCCCTCTTCAGCCCGGCGCTCGGCGGCGTCGGGTACGCGGACGAGATCGATGATGGTGTGGCCGCCGCCCGCGGGGAGCGCCGCGAGGACCTCCGGGTCCGTGCAGCCGATGAGGCAGACCTCGGCGTGGTCGACGACCTCGCCGATGGAGCCGGCCAGCAGCTGGCCGAGATGCGGCAGCCTGCCCTCGATGTACTCGCGGTTCGCGCCCATCAGCCGCGAAAGGCTGACGTTGGCGTCGTAGATGCGGAGGTCGTAACCCTTGCCGAGCAGCCGCTCCGCGAGCTCGACGAGCGGGCTCTCGCGAAGGTCGTCGGTGCCGGGTTTGAACGACAGGCCGAACAGTCCGATCTTGCGTTTTCCGGTGCGCGCGACCAGTTCGAAGGCACGCTGGAGGTGTTCGTCGTTGGAGGGCAGCACGTGCGAGAGGATCGGGACGGCGACGTCCGCGCGGTGCGCGGCGTAGACCAGGCCGCGCAGATCCTTGGGGAGGCACGAGCCGCCGAAGGCGAACCCGGGGCGGAGGTAGGCGGGGCTGATGTTGAGCTTGCGGTCGGCGAGGAAGACATCGATCACCTGGTGCGAGTCGAGCCCCAGCGCACGGCAGATCGCGCCGAGCTCGTTCGCGAAGCCGATCTTGAGCCCGTGGAAGGAATTGTCGGCGTACTTCGTCATCTCGGCGACCGGGATCGCGACGCGGAAGACCTCGCCGGGAAGCCCTTCGTACAGCGCCGCGACGACGTCGCCACTGGCCTCGTCGAGCTGGCCGATGACGGTCTTGGGCGGGTCGAAGAAGTCCTTGACGCTGCTTCCCTCGCGCAGGAACTCGGGGTTCACCGCGACCCCGAAGTCGACGCCGGCGGTGCGGCCGGACGCCTTCTCGAGGATGGGGACGAGCAGGTCCAGGCAGGTGCCCGGCAGCATGGTGCTGCGGAAGACGACGGTGTGCCGGGTGGCTTTTTCCCTGAGCGCTTCGCCGATTTCCTCGGCCACGCGCTCCAGGAACGCCGTCGACAGGCTGCCGTTCGGCGAGGACGGGGTACCGACGCAGATGAGGGAGACTTCGCTGTCCGCGATCGCCTGTCTTACGTCGGTGGTCGCTCTCAGCCTGCCCTGGGCGACGACTTCCGCGGTCAGTTCCCCGATCCGCTCTTCGACCACCGGCGCCTTGCCACTGGAGACGAGGTCGATCTTCACCGGGTTCACGTCGACCCCGACGACCTCGTGCCCGCGTCCGGCCAGGCACGCCGCCGACACGCAACCGACGTAACCGAGCCCGAAGACACTGATCTTCATGACGAATTCCTCCAGCCGCATTCCGCTGCCCGTTGGTCGGCCGGAGGACCGGGTTCGTTACCGGTGTCCTGCGTTCGCCTGCTTTTGGCGGAATGCCTGTGCGGCAAGGGAATCACTCATCGCTCGCGGGACACGAAACGCTACAGGGGACGCGTAACGATCTCGTGAGTGTTCATGCTGCGGTGAAGCATGGGTCGGGGTGGGGGGGGGGGGGGGGGGGGGGGGGGGGGGGGGGGGGGGGGGGGGGGGGGGGGCGCGGCGCCCCCCCCCCCCCCCCCCCCCCCCCCCCCCCCCCCCCCCCCCCCCCCCCCCCCCCCCCCGACCCAGTTATCCACAGCCGCCGCTTCTCTCCACCTGTTTATCCACAGATTCACTCCATGCCCGCCATGACCGTCATCGGACGGCGATCTTGGGAAGGTGCCTACTCACAGCCGCTGGTCCGAGGCCTCGATCCCGGCCGAACAACGCCCGAGCTGGCCCGTACTCCTGGCGGAACAGCATGGAATCGTCAACACCCGGCAACTTCGCGCCTATGGCCATACGGTGGCCGATATCGAAGCCAACCTGGAGGCTGGACGCTGGCAACGGGTGCTACCGCGCGTTTATGCGATGTTCACCGGCGCACTCTCCAGGTCCGCCAAGATCCACGCCGCACTGAAGTACGGCGGCGGCCACGCCATCTTGAGTCATCGCACCGCCGCCGAAG
This sequence comes from Amycolatopsis sp. NPDC102389, assembly GCF_044765885.1. Classification (NCBI taxonomy): domain Bacteria; kingdom Bacillati; phylum Actinomycetota; class Actinomycetes; order Pseudonocardiales; family Pseudonocardiaceae; genus Amycolatopsis; species Amycolatopsis sp. NPDC102389. The sequence goes on along the minus strand of NZ_JBIWKX010000002.1, from coordinate 166,442 downwards.
AATGGGGGCTCCTGCCGGTCATCGAAGGCCCGGTCGAGATCACGGTTCCGTACACGTTTTCAGCTGTCTCGTGCCCACCGCTGGTCATCGTGCACCGCTCGCGCGCCTTGCCTCATATCGCGACCGGAACAGCGCCGCCCCGGACCCGCCTGACGGACACGATCGTCGACCTGGCCACCTCGCAGAGAACCCCGAAACTGGCCACCACCACGGTGGTCGATCTTGCCAGTCGCAGCAAAGTCTCCTTGCGAGCGATGGAGGAATGCGTATTTCTCAGACCCCCGTTCCGCTACCGGCCCGCCATCCGGCACGGCCTCGCGCTTCTCGGCGGAGGACTCATGTCAGCACTGGAGGTGGAATACAAGGAAGCGGTCGAAGACGCACACGGTCTCCCGCAAGGCAGCCGGCAAACACCTTTCGAGGTGAAGGGAAAGACCCTCTGGGAAGACGTCACCTATGACTCGCACGGTGCCCCGGCGACGGTCAGGCTCGACGGCCGGGCCACTCACGCGATGGCGGACGTGGCCTTCCGTGACCGGGAACGGGACAACGCGGCGGAACTCGCCGGCCGGGCGCGCCTCGTCTACGGCTGGAACGACGTGCGGAATTCCCCGTGCGACGTCGCCGCGGAGGTCCGCACCGTCCTTGTCCGAGAGGGCTGGGACCCGACCGGTAGCCGCGCCGGCACGTGCCAGAGGTGCGGCATGTGAGCGATGCCGGCGCGGCACCCGTGGGGGGGGGTTGTGGGGGGGGGGGGGGTGGGGGGGTTTTAACCAAAACACCCCCAACCCCCCCCCCCCCCACCCCCAAAAAAAAAAACAAACAAAAAAACCCC